>CAXBFT010000040.1:0-13186 GCA_963974945.1 uncultured Alphaproteobacteria bacterium | reverse complement strand
CATAACGCCATTTTCCAAGTGTTTGAGGAAAGCAACCGTAGAAATATAGATAAAATCATCCTCACGGCCTCTGGTGGACCATTTTTGAAATGGTCACATGAGGATATTATAAAGGCAACGCCGGCGCAGGCCATTGCGCATCCGAACTGGACAATGGGGAATAAAATATCTGTTGATAGTGCAAGCATGATGAATAAGGCGCTTGAAATTATTGAAGCGCATTATCTGTTTAACATGCCGGCGGATAAGATAGATGTTGTGGTGCATCCGCAATCTATTATCCATTCCATGGTCTCTTATGTTGACGGGTCAATTTTGGCGCAAATGGGTGCTAGTGATATGCGCACGCCCATTGCTTATGCCCTGGCATGGCCCGAAAGGATTGAGAGTGGTGGACAAAAATTGGATGTAAAAACCCTCTCTAAACTGGAATTCATCGCACCTGATTTCAATAAATTCCCTGCATTAAAATATGCCTATAAATGCCTTGAGCTTGGTCAGGCTGCTTGCGTTATGATGAACGCGGCCAATGAAGTAGCGGTCGCAGCGTTTCTTGATAATAAAATAGGCTTTGGCGATATTATGAAATCTGTGGCCTATGCTATTGATGTGCTTTATAAGGATTTCTCTGATTTTCCCTTGAAAACAGTTGAAGATATTGAAAATTTAGATAACACTACACGCCTGTCTATTATAAAATTCGTTGAAACTAAAATCAAATAACCCAATGAAAGTAACTTTAGTATGAATATGTATGATCTTGTGCAAATGCTTGGCCAGAATATCTGGATTTATGGTGGCGCTTTTGTCGTCGTCCTGAGTATTCTTGTTTTTGTCCATGAATGGGGTCATTACATTATTGCCCGTATGTGTGGCGTACGTGTTGAAACATTTTCTATCGGTTTTGGTAAAGAAATTTGGGGGTTCAACGATAAAAATGGGACACGTTGGAAGGTTTCACTTATTCCATTAGGAGGGTTTGTACAATTATTTGGTGATACCGACCCCGCAAGTGCAGGTCACACAGAATCCGTTGAGGATGAAGACGGTACAACACGCGAAATGACTGAAGCAGAAAAGAAAGTCGCCTTTTATACCAAACCGGTATGGCAGCGCGCAGCTGTTGTTTTTGCAGGTCCTGCGATCAATTTTATCTTTGCTATCATCCTTCTGGCCGGGCTTTACTATGTCCATGGGCAACCTGTTTCTCCACCAACGGCGGCTGGTATTGTCGGCGGAAGTAGTGCAGAAAAACATGGGTTTGAGCCTCATGACTATATACTTTCTATCGATGGAAAAACGATTGATGACTTTGGCGATATTACGCGTGAAATGCTTGTTGCCTTAGATCAAGAGCGTCATTTTGTTATCAAACGTGGTGATGATGTTATTGATATTTATGCAAAACCATCAAGAGAAGAGCGCATTGACCGTTTTGGCTTTAAAAGCTCAGTTGGTGTATTAGGGCTTATGAGCGCAAAGCAAGGAATTTTGTTAAGTCGCATTACCGAAATTGACGGTGTTGCCTTTGATGATCCTCAATTGGTTTTTGACGAAATCAAAAAACGCATGGACACCACATATAGTATTGGCATTAAACGCTCTGATGATGTTGATCACATCATTATTCATCCTGTATTGGAAAAGAACGAAGCCTTTGGAACAGCCAAGGACCTAAAAGATGAAGCCATTTATCTTTCTGATATTGCCCCACAAACATTAACACCACATACACTCATGACTGCAACACAGAGTGCGCTCAGAGAAACCTATGTTATGACACGAAGCTCACTAGAAGCATTGTGGCAAATGGTTGTAGGTGTTCGTAGTGCAACAGAACTTGGCGGTATTATCCGTATTGGTGCTATTGCGGGTGATATGGCGCAACAAGGTGTTATTCCTTTGATCCTGCTCATGGCGTTGCTTTCGATCAATCTTGGTTTTATCAACTTACTACCAATTCCAATGTTAGATGGTGGACATTTAACATTTTATGCGATTGAGGCAATCATTGGCCGCAAAGTACCAGAGCAACTTCAAGATTACGCATTCCGTGCAGGTTTTGTTTTCCTCATTGGTATAATGGCATTTGCAAATTTAAATGATCTTCTTCAACTGTTTATGAAATATGGATGATCTTACAATACTCTTAAACGAAACAGGTGAAGCCCTATTTTTATATGGATTCATGTTTCTTTTAACTCTCGCTATTGTTATTACCCTTCACGAATTTGGGCATTATCTAGCCGCAAGGTTTTGTAACGTTTATATTGAACAATTTGCTTTTGGTTTTGGTAGGGAAATCATTGGCTTTGGCGGCGGTAAATTCAAGACACGTTGGTCTATATGCGCCTTTCCCATTGGCGGATTTGTAAAGTTGTTTGGTGATGTTGATCCCGATAATCCAGTCGTGTGGGACAAGGAGAATGAGTGTACACGCACCCTCAGCCCTGAAGAGCTTTCCGTCTCTTTTTGTACAAAACCTGTCTGGCAGAGAATGTTCATTGTTATGGCCGGGCCACTCATTAATATATTGCTCACACTCTGTATATTCATCAGTGTTTTTACCATTCATGGCCAAGCCTCAACGCCCGTTATCATTAACGCCCTTGCCATGGATGCCCCCGCATATGTGGCTGGTATTGAAATAGGCGATCACATCACGCATATGGATGGTAAAAAAATCCGCCGCTTAGAAGATATTTATGATCGTACCATGGCAGAAACATCACCCATAGAGCATAGATACACATTACTTCGAAATGCTGAGAAGAAAGAGATCACTTTTGCCGCTAAATATGTTCAATATACCGACAAGAAAGGCGTGGACCAGGCGCATGGGCAAACGGGAATGGTCAATATTTTTACTCTTAAGATCAATAAAGATATATCATCAATCAATAATATTAATACAAAAGATAAGCCCGAAAAAGCGCGCAACCTTATTTTAGAAAATTTCGATCGTCCAAATACGATCGGCTTAACAAATAAAATTGATGCTGATGAAAAAAAACAGGAAGAAAAATTTCTTATTACTATTCCATCCGTTTTAAATACACATCTAAGCACCGCAACACATAAATATTATGATACTGTTTTTCTAGTTGATCCCGACCTTCGATACTATGTAAAGCTTGGTGTGATAGAATCAGCTATAAGATCCTCCGCTATGATCAAAAATATGGTCATTGATTCTTATAAATTGATCAAGGTTGCGTATAAAGGCCGCACTGATGAGCCTGTTATTGGCGGAATAGGGAAAATAAGCCAACATACTGCTAAGGCAGCAGAGGGCGGTTTATACACATATCTTATGTTTGTTGCCGGTTTTTCCTTTATGATTGCCTTCATCAATTTATTGCCAATTCCTGTGCTTGATGGCGGTTATATGGTGTTTTTGCTCTATGAAGCCATCGCAAAAAAACCGGTCTCACAACGTATTCAAAGCTTGGCCTTGATAATAGGTATGGTTTTACTTGGGGGAATCATGGTATTTGCAAACATTAGTGACTTGATCTCCATGTTGAATGATATAGAGTCAAAGTGAGTTTTTTCAAATTTAAAAATCATAGGTTTATTATGACACTTATTACGCGGCTTAAATTATCTGCTCTTTGCTCTGGCTTGTTGCTTTCAACAACATCAACCTTTGCTCTGGCTGAACAGGTTAAAAAGATAGAAATTATAGGCGCACAACGTATTGAGGAATCAACAATTGCCTCATACATGGATTTGAAAAAAGGCGACAACCTCGATAGCGCAGCAACAGATAGAACGCTTAAAAGCTTGTTTGCAACTGGTCTTTTTGCCGATGTTAAAGTATCCTCTAATAATGGCACGGTTTCCATTGATGTGGTTGAAAACCCCATTATCAGCCAAATCGTATTTGAAGGTAATGAGGAAATAGAAGATGCCGAGCTTTTAGGTGAAATCCAATTACGCCAAAGACAGGTTTTTACAAGAACCAAGGTTCAATCAGATGTGAACCGACTTTACCAAATTTATCGCCGTCAGGGACGCTTCTCTGTTTCCATCCAACCTAAAATCATACGCTTGGATCAAAATCGTGTAAATCTGGTTTTTGAAATTCAAGAAGGTGACATCACTAAGATCGAAAGTATCCGTTTCGTTGGAAATAAAAATTACAGCGACTCAAAGCTACGCGGTACAATCAGCACCAAGGAAAGTGCATGGTATCGTTTCATCAGCAATAGCGACCGTTATGACCAAGACCGTCTTTCATTTGACCAAGAATTATTGCAAAACTTCTACCTGTCACAGGGCTATGCTGATTTCCAAATTCTATCTGCCGCAGCGGAACTCTCTAATGATAAAGATGATTTTTACATTACCTTTACAGTTGAAGAGGGCAAACGTTATAAAGTTGCAGGCACTGAAATTAACTCACAACTCAAAAATTTTGATGCCTCCGTATTGAACGAATCAATTACGATTGATGCTGATGATTGGTATGATGCAGATAAAGTTAAATCCGTAATTGAAAAAATGACAGATCAACTTGGTGATTTGCAATATGCCTTTGTTGATGTGCGCCCTGATATACGTAAAGATCGTGAGAATGGTTTAATTACAATCGTATTTAATATCAATGAAACTCCACGTGTTTTTGTGGAACGTATCAATATCAACGGAAATATTCGTACGCTTGATAAAGTTATTCGTCGTGAAACCAAGCTTGTTGAGGGCGACCCCTTCAACCGTTCAAAATTAGCGAAATCAGAGCAAAACATTAAAAACCTGGACTTTTTTGATAATGTAACTGTTGATGTATCACAGGGTAGCGCGCCTGATAAAACAGTTGTTGATGTTAATGTGCAGGAAAAATCAACAGGTGAAGTTTCAATCGGTGCCGGTTTTTCTTCCAGCGACGGGCCTTTGGCCGATTTTCAAATTCGTGAACGTAACTTGCTTGGTAAGGGGCAAGATCTCGCCTTTTCAACGACAATCGCAGGCACACGTACAGAATTTAACACTTCATTTACCGAGCCTTATTTCCTAAATCGTGATATTTCTGCAGGAGTTGATTTATTCCACTCCACCAGTGACCTGCAAGATGAAAGTTCATACGATCAAAAACGTACGGGAGGAGGGCTACGCCTAGGCTACCCACTTTCAGAGAACTGGAGACAAACTCTTCGTTATCGCATGGAAAATAATGAAATTACCAATGTAGACAGTGATGCATCACTCTTCATACGTAACCAACAAGGCAAGAGAGCAACATCGGCAATATCACAAAAATTGGCATATGACACACGCGATAGCTATACCTTCCCAACAAATGGTCTGTCATACTGGTTCGATACTGAGCTTGCCGGTTTAGGTGGAGATGCTAAATATGTTTCTGCTAAAACAGGGGCTTCATATTATTATCCATTGGCAGACAAACTAATCCTTAATGTATTAGGTGAAACCGGTGCGGTTACATCTTATGGTGATTCAAATGTCGAAATTAATGAGCGATACTTCTTGGGTGGTTCGACATTAAGAGGGTTTGAACGCTCAGGTGTTGGCCCAAGGGATAGTGCAACCGGTGACTCATTAGGTGGGAATTATTTCTATCGTAGTAGTGTTGAGCTTTCCTTCCCGTTAGGTCTGCCTAAAGAGCTAGGGATCATGGGACATACATTTACAGATGTTGGATCTCTTTGGAATCTTGATGAAGGAAGCGCCGGTATTTTTGAAGAAAATTCTATTCGTGCAACCGCTGGTGTTGGTGTATCGTGGCAATCACCTTTCGGACCAATACGGGTTGATCTTGCTTTGCCATATGCAAAAGAAGATTTCGACAAAGAAGAAAACTTCAGATTTGATTTTGGAACAAGATTCTAATAAAACACTAATAAATAAAAATTTAGGAATATACGATGAGTTTACGTTTAACACATTATGTCTTTATTGCAGTTTTATGCATGTTCGCTATGCAGTCCACAATTGCCAGAGCAGAATTAAATATTGCTGTGGTTGATATTGATGCCATACTATCACAATCAAAGGCAGCTAAATCTGTTCAGTCTCAAGTAGAAAAGAAAAGAAATGGGTTTCTTGACACTGTAAAAAAAGAAGAAGAAAAACTTCGGACGGAACAAAAATCCATTGAATCACAAAGTGCCGGCATTACAAAAGATGACACAGAGAAAAAAGAGGCTTTGATTAAAAAGGCGCAAGAATTTGAAAAACGCCGTCTTGATGCCCGTAGTTCATTACAGAAGAAAAAAGCCGAATTAGATGGTGCATATTCCGAGGCAATGAATATTTTAACAAAAACAATCTTTGATGTTTGTCAGGAATTAGCGACAGAAAAATCCATTGATTTGGTTATAACAAGACAAAATATTATTGTTGGAAATTTATCTTTAGATATTACAAAAGAAGTATTAGCACTTTTAGATAAAAAACTTCCTAACCTTACACTTCAAGTAAAATAATCAAAGGTGCATTTTTGCAATGGCAGATCAACGCTTTTTTAAAAAATGTAAAAAGATTAACATCTCGGAAATCCTTGATTTAGTTGATTGTAGCATTAAGCATGAATCAGATACATCATTTGAAATCCAAGATGTACGACCATTACATACAGCAGAGATCGACCATTTATCATTTTTTGATAATATAAAATATAAGGATGATTTCAAAAACACAAAAGCGGGAGCCTGTTTTGTTTCTCCCAAAATGGTTGAATTTGCGCCGCCAAATACAATATGTTTAATTTCCAACAATCCTTATAAGGCTTATGCCTTAATAACACAGCATCTCTACCCTGAACCCACCGCAAAAACATCAAAAATAGCGCCAAATGCAACAATAGAGAGCAGCGCGACAATAGGTGACAATGTTCAAATTGGCTCTAATGCCTATATAGGAGAGCATGTTGAAATTGGTAATAATGTTTTAATTGAACCCAATGCCGTTATTATGAATGGCGTAAAAATTGGAAATCATTGCAGAATAGGGTGTAATGCGACAATATCTCACGCCATTATAGGCGATCATGTACGCCTTTATCCGGGTGTATGCGTTGGGCAAGACGGCTTTGGCTTTGCAATTGATCCGGCTGGGCATGTGAAAGTCCCACAATTAGGACGTGTCATTATTGAGGACCATGTTGAAATTGGCGCGAATACAACAATAGACCGTGGGGCAGGGCCTGATACAATTATAGGGCAAGGAACATGGATTGATAACCTTGTTCAAATTGGACATAACGTTACAATTGGTAGGGGATGTGTTATCGTTGCGCAGGTTGGTATATCTGGCTCTACCAGATTAGAAAATTATGTTGTTATTGGCGGACAAGCAGGAATAGCAGGACATGTAACTATCGGAATGGGCGCGCGACTTGGCGCACAAGCAGGAATTATAAGTGATATACCAGCAGGTAAAGAATATATGGGTTCACCTGCATTTCCCAAGTTTCAGTATTTCAGGCAAATAGCCGCGTTAAATAACTTGATTAAAAAGGAAAAAAAAGTTTAACTTCGACAAACAAATGATCTTAGGTAGATTTTTAATAATAGGTAAATAAGAATGAGTGATAATAAAATAGATTTTGATATTAATAAAATTATGAAGATGATCCCTCATCGCTACCCTATTTTATTGGTTGATCGTCTCCTTGACCTTGTGCGCGGCGAAAGTGCGACGGGCCTTAAAAATGTAACAATGAATGAGCCGCAATTTATGGGGCATTTTCCAGGATATCCTGTTATGCCAGGCGTTTTGATTATTGAAGCGATGGCACAAACCGCCGCGCTTGTCGTTGTTGATTTTCTTGGTGAAGAGGCGCAGGGAAAAGTTGTTTATTTCATGACAATTGATAATGCCCGTTTTCGTAAACCTGTTGTTCCTGGTGATACCATGTATGTACATGTCGAAAAAACACAATCACGCGGCCCTGTTTGGAAATTCAAAGGCACAGCAACAGTTGATGGCAAAACATGCGCCGAAGCGACCTTCAGCGCGATGATCACTGATACGGCCTCAGACGTTTGAAATAATACGTAATAAAGCGTGACTTGTTATGCCATCTTTCGGTGCATATCATGTTAAATGATAAAAGTAACAAACAAGATTCAACCCATGTCATCATCAATACACCCCACAGCCATTATAGAAAATGGAGCCATAATTGCAGATAATGTGTCTATTGGCCCATATTGTACTATTGGTGCTGGCGTTATATTAAAAGAGGGGGTTAAACTTTCCTCTCATGTTCACATTGAAGGCCAAACACATATCGGCGAGGGAACGAGAATATTCCCTTTCGCATCCCTAGGTACACCGCCCCAAGATTTAAAATTTGCAGGTGAAAAATCAGAGCTGATTATCGGAAAAAATAATACAATCAGGGAACATGTTACTATGAACCCGGGCACATTACATGGTGAGATGAAAACCGTTATTGGTGATAATTGCCTGTTTATGATGGCCGCGCATGTGGCGCATGACTGTATCGTTGGTAATAACGTTATCCTTGCCAATAACGCAACACTGGCGGGACATGTTGTCGTTGGTGATTATGTTGTTTTAGGCGGTTTATCTGCTGTACACCAGTTTATCAGAATTGGCGCACACGCGATTATTGGTGGTATGTCAGGCGTAGAGCATGATGTTATCCCATATGGCCGCGTTAAGGGCGAACGAGCCTCTCTGGCCGGACTTAATCTGATTGGGCTCGAACGCCGCGGATTTTCAAAAAAACAAATCAGAACCCTTCAACGGGCCTTTAATCAACTCTTTGGCGATGAAGGCACATTGGATCAGCGCATCGATATGGTCGCAGGTGATTTTTCTGATGATGAGTTAATTATGTCTATTATTGAATTTGCCCGATCTAAAACGCGTTTTCCGTTATGCCAACCAAGCAAGAAATAAACATCACCAAATTAGGTATTATAGCGGGAGGAGGCGGTCTGCCTCAAAAGTTGTTACGCGCCTGCATTGACTCTCATATCACCCCTTATATCGTTGGATTTGACGGTCAAACGGATAAAGACCTTTTAGCCCCCCATAATCATAAATGGTTTAGTTTGGGGCAGGCAGGTAAGATCATGCAATATTTTAAAGATAATGATGTGCATGACCTCGTAATGACAGGGTCCATAAAACGCCCATCATTTGCAACGTTAAAAACAGATCTAAAGGGCCTGCAAATCATTTCAAAAATTGGATTAAGAGCCATGGGTGATGACGGTCTACTCTCCATCCTAAAGGCGGAACTGGAATCAGAAGGCTTTACCTTACGCGGCATCCAAAATTTCTGCGCCTCTATCCTTATGCCTGAAGGCGTATTAGGCAGCATAGAGCCACCCAAGGAAGACCAAGAAACAATCGCACTTGGCATTAAGGTGACACAAGCTTTGGGCGCATTAGATATTGGCCAGTCAGCTATCGTACAACAAGGTATCGTCATTGGTGTTGAGGCGGCAGAAGGCACAGATGAGCTTATCAAGCGCTGCAAACCACTTTTAAAATCCGGGCGTGCAGGGGTTTTAGTAAAAACATGCAAGCCACAACAAGATAAATATCTTGATTTACCAACAATTGGCCTAAAAACGTTAGAAAATGCGCATAACGCGAATCTATCCGGTATTGTATTACATGCACAAAATGTTTTGCTCTCTGATATTGATGAGATTAAAGCGCGCGCTAATAAATATGGAATATTTATTTTAGGTTGCCAGATTTAAACTCAACCCCATGCACCACACTCTGGGACTAAACATATATACCGCAAAAACTGTGGCAAATATTGACCTATGACTAAGGAAAAGAGATGAGCCGACACAAAATATTAGGGGCTGAGCTGCAAATGAACATCTACTTTTGTGCATTTTGACTTTCTCCTTATAGCCCCAAAATGGCAGAAATTAACGAAAGCCGTACTTCATTTTAGATTCCACCCAAGCACTTGATAAATGTGTGATAATGTATATTATGGTAAATAAAGTCTGTTGTTATATAAGGTATTAAGCCGCCTTATCAAATAACCTATAAAAATTCTGTGTGGTTATGTCTGCAAATTCTTGCGGTGATATGTTGTACAAATCCGCCAGAAATTCACCGGTATTGGCAACATAGGCTGGCTCATTTACTTTGCCGCGAAATGGTACAGGCGCAAGGAATGGCGCGTCAGTTTCAACCAAGATACGATTCAATGGAATTATTTTAGCTGTCTGGCGTAGCTCATCAGCTTTTTTAAATGTTACTATACCTGATAATGAAATATAGAAGCCAAGCTCTAAGGATTTTTCTGCAAGCCATTGCGATGAACTAAAGCAGTGCATGACGCCACGTAAATTGCCATTAGAGCCTTCATCTTTCATAATTTCAAATGTATCAGCCTCAGCATCGCGTGTGTGTACGATCATAGGAAGATCAGCACGCATACATGCCTGAATATGTTTTCTGAATGAGGCTTGTTGCTGTTCACGCGGTGAATTGTCATAAAAGTAATCCAAGCCAGTTTCACCAAGCGCAATTATTTTCTTATACTTATTTGCAATCTCGACAATATCATCTGCGCTATAGGCTTGTTCCGCCTCTAATGCGGCATCATGTGGATGGGTTCCAATGGAACACCAGACATTATCATGTGCATTTGCAATGCTGAGTAATTCATCAATTTCTTCTGACATGCGGCAACAGACGGTGAGCATCCCATCGACACCGCCCTGCTTTGCGTTATGTATAATATTTGTGGCATCGCCCTTATCCGCAATTCCTTTATGATTAAGATGACAGTGAGAATCTATCCACATTATAGCTACGCAGCCTCCACATCCTCAACGATGCGCGGAAACACACCTTCGGGTTTTGAAATCTCAATATTTGTGCCTAATGCATGGTTTGAGGCAATATGTAAAAATTCTCTGCTATTTGCTTTAACCTGTAACTGATCAAGAATTTTTGATGCACTGCTTGGAGTTACGGGCTGTACTATAATGGCAAGGCAACGTATAGATTCGGCCAAAACATATAACACTGTTTCCATACGATCCGTATCGGTTTTTTTCAGTGTCCAAGGCGCCTGCGCATCAATATACACATCACATGCACTTACAACTGCCCAAATTTGTTCTAATGCACGATTGATTTTTATAGCGTTAAATTCACCACGAACACGGTCAATCATGGTGTAGGCTTTATGCAATAACGCTTCGTCTTCTTCCGTGAATTCATGCGGCGCGGGGATTCTAGCATCACAATTTTTATGGATCATAGACAAGGTGCGCTGCGCCAAGTTACCAAGGCCATTGGCAAGGTCAGCATTAATGCGTTGTACGGCTTGTTCATGGCTAAAATTACCATCTTGTCCATGGGCAACCTCACGCATCAGGAAATAACGGATTTGATCAAGCCCATAAGTTTGCACCAAATCATCAGGCGATAAAACATTACCAACTGATTTTGACATTTTCGCGCCGCCAACATTGATAAATCCATGCGCGAAAATATGCTTTGGCAATGGTAGGCCTGCTGCCATCAGGAACGCCGGCCAATATACGGCGTGAAAGCGCGTAATATCCTTACCAATCACATGGAAATCCGCAGGCCAGAATTTTTTGAATGTCGCTGCATTTTCATCAGGATAACCAATAGCAGTAAGATAATTGGTCAAAGCATCCAACCAAACATACATCACATGATCGCCATCATTAGGAACAGGAATCCCCCATGTCAGGCGGCTTTTATGACGTGAAACGGATAAGTCTTTCAAGCCGCCTTCTTGCTTTAGAAAGCTCACAACCTCATTAAGGCGTACATCCGGTAAAACAGCATCCATATTGGCCGCATAATACTCAATCAATCGGTCTGTATATTGTGATAGCTTGAAGAAGTAACTCGCCTCCTCAACCCATTTAACCTCTGTGCCTAGTGGCGTAAATTTCTCTCCATCTTCGGCAGTGGTAAGCTCATCTTCCGTAAAATAGGCTTCCTCTCTGACGGAGTACCAACCTGCATATTTACCAAGCTCAATATCACCCTTATCTAATAATTTCTGCCAAATAGCTTGGGCCGCTTTGTAATGGCGTTCTTGCGTTGTGCGGATAAAGTCATCATTGGAAATATCAAGGGTTTGCGCCATTTTCTCAAAAGAAGCTGCATTTTGATCGGCAAAATCTTTTGCTTCCATATTATTTTTTTCTGCAGTTTGTTGAACTTTTTCACCATGCTCATCCGTTCCCGTCAGGAACATAACATCATAGCCATCTAAACGCTTAAAACGTGCAATCACATCGGTTAAAATGCTCTCATAGGCGTGGCCGAGATGCGGAACACCATTCACGTAAGAAATGGCGGTTGTGATATAAAATGGTGTCTTGTCGGTCAAAATATGGAACTCCTTAACAAAAATCTATTATTCGTTTATCACAAGAAATGCGCCACGTACAGCATCACGCCGATCAAGACTTGAAAAATCGACACGCTCAAAATGGTTCTGCAGGTTATCAGAAATCTCAATAAGTTTATTGAGAGGATAATTTTCAAATATATTGCGCAAACCATCACGATTAAGATAAGCGGGAAGATCATCCATCCCGCGGGCGCGCATAAATACAAACCTCTTAAATATCCACTGTAACAACATGGCAAACATACGGTATTCTTTATCTTGTGCGGTTGAAGAAAGAGTACCGGATAATCCATGTATTTTTACCCAATCAATATTAGATGTTTCAAAATATTCTAATATCTGCCGCAACATATCAACACCACCCTCTTCCGCATATTGAAGCGCGTGACCGATACTACCTTCGGATAAGTCCGTGAGGGCCTGCATATCATTGGGGCCAAGGTGAATGTTTTGACGTGCCAGTAAATCTTGCATATTTTGTGATGACAATGTTTCAAAAGGAATTACGCGCGCTCGCGAGAGGATCGTAGGAATTAAACGTCCCGGACGATGCGCAATAAGCATAATCAGCACGTTAGATGGTGGCTCCTCCAAAATTTTAAGGATAGCATTTTGTGCATTACGGTTCATAGTATCCGCATCTTCTATGATAACAATCCTCCATCCGCCTTCAGATGAGGTACGGCGTAAAAATGGCTCAATCTTTCTAAGGGCTTCTACTTTTAATGCCTTATCAAGTTTTCCCTTGGTCGTGTCAAAATGGCGTGCAATATGCAGAAGATCAGCATGACCACCAGAGCGAATACG
>CAXBFT010000039.1:0-13195 GCA_963974945.1 uncultured Alphaproteobacteria bacterium | reverse complement strand
ATGGCAGAGCAGAATTTTAATGAAAATGCCGTGAACCGCGTTATTCTGGCAACGGATGGTGATTTCAATGTCGGTATCACCAATCAGGATGAGCTGAAATCCTATGTTGAAAAAAAGCGCGAGAAGGGAATATTCCTGTCTGTTCTAGGGTTTGGTCAGGGCAATTATAATGATGCGATGATGCAAACCTTGGCGCAAAATGGTAACGGCATCGCGGCCTATATCGATAATCTGAACGAAGCGCGTAAGGTTTTGGTGCAAGAGGCCACGTCATCACTCTTCCCTATAGCCGGTGACGTAAAATTTCAGGTGGAATTTAATCCAACGGCCGTTGCCGAATACCGCTTGATTGGCTATGAAACGCGCAGTTTAAATCGTGAGGATTTCAACAACGATAAAATCGATGCGGGGGATATGGGCGCAGGGCATAGTGTCACCGCGATCTATGAATTTGTTCCCGTAGGCAGTAATGCTGTGAGTGTTGATGCACTGCGCTATGGCGATGAGGAAGAAAAGCTGACACCTGCGGTGCCAAGCGATGAATATGCTTTCCTTAAAATTCGTTATAAATTGCCGATGGAAAGGGTGAGTAAGCTCATTACAACACCCGTGACATTGCGCGATGATTATTCTTACTGTCCCGAAGGTGCTAAGTGTGAAATGCGTGCCGTGCCAGATGATGTTAACTTTTCAGTTGCAGTAGCGGCGTTCGGACAAATTCTGAAGGGTGGGCAATATACAGGCAATCTTACTTACGATGATGTGATTGCTCTGGCGCAGCAAGGTAAGGGTGATGATGCCTATGGTTATCGCGCGGAATTCATAAATATGGTGCGTTTGGCGCAAAGTTTATCGCGATAATGCCATAAAAACTAGGGAGGCCGTATGAAGCGGCCTTCTTTTTGTTGGCTTTTTCCTTGAAACTATATTACAACGCTCACGAACTTTCCTTTAGGAAAGGTGTTATTCATTCTGTGAGGGATGAATAATGAAGTGCAAGAAGCAAATGGAAATGACATTATGAGCCAAAATTTAAGAAATATCGCAATTATTGCCCACGTTGACCACGGTAAAACAACTTTGATCGATTCGATCATGAAGCAGAGCGGAACGTTCCGTGAGAACCAAGCTGTGGATGTTTGTGTTATGGACTCCAATGATTTGGAAAAAGAACGCGGTATTACAATTTTGGCCAAGCCAACATCGATCCAGTGGATTCGTGATGGCGTTGAAACACGTATCAATATTATCGACACACCCGGTCACGCCGATTTTGGTGGTGAGGTTGAGCGTGTTTTACACATGGCCGATGGTGTTATTCTTTTGACTGACGCCGCCGAAGGCCCGATGCCGCAAACTAAATTCGTTTTGGGTAAAGCGTTGGCGTTAGGTTTGAAACCTATTGTTATTATCAATAAAATTGACCGTCCGGATGGTCGCCCCGAAGAAGTTGTGGACGAGGTTTTTGACCTTTTTGTATCTTTGGATGCCAATGATGAGCAGCTCGATTTCCCAATCCTCTACGCTTCAGGCCGTAGTGGTTGGTGTACAAAAGAATTGGATGATGAACGTGTAGACCTTGCGCCTTTGATGGAAGTTGTTTTATCGCATGTTCCTCCGCCAACTGTTGACTTTGATGCACCGTTTGCGATGCTTGCAACATTGCTTGACTCTGACCCTTTTCTTGGTCGTTGTTTGACGGGCCGCGTTGCACAAGGGCGCGCGAAAATCAATGATACGGTTAAATCTATCAATCTTGATGGTAAAACAATTGAAACTGGACGTTTGACTAAGCTTTTGAAGTTTGAGGGGACCGAGCGCGTTCCGGTAACAGAAGTGCAAGCAGGTGATATTATCTGTGTTGCGGGTTTGAGCAAAACATCTGTCGCGGATACGATTGGTGCGCCGTCTTTGGAAAAAGCAGTGCCGTCTACGCCGATTGATCCGCCGACATTATCTGTTATGATTTCTGTTAACGACGCGCCATTTGCAGGACAAGAAGGTACGAAAGTAACGTCAACCATGCTTCGTAACCGTTTGCTTGCTGAGGCAGAAACAAATGTTGCGATCACATTTAAAGAAAGCGACGGTAAAGACGCATTTGAAATTGGTGGACGTGGTGAGCTTCAGCTTGGTGTATTGATCGAAACAATGCGCCGCGAAGGGTTCGAAATGACCGTGTCTCGTCCGAAAGTGTTGTTCCAAATCGACGAAAACGGTCAAAAGCTTGAGCCTATCGAAGAAGTTTTCATTGATGTTGATGAGGAATATTCATCATCTGTCGTTGATCAGATGAATCGCCGTAAGGCGGATATGACAGATATGCGTAGCTCTGGTGTTGGTAAAACACGTATTACATTTCTTGCACCTTCACGTGGGCTTATCGGGTATCAAAGTAAATTTATGACGGATACACGCGGTACAGGTATTATGAACCGTTTATTCCACTCTTACGCGCCATTTAAAGGCGAAGTAGGGCAGCGTCGTAATGGTGCGCTGATTTCTATGGAAACAGGAACGGCTGTGGCTTATGCGATTTTCAATCTGCAAGATCGTGGATCAATGTTTATCGGTCACCAAACACCTGTTTATGCAGGAATGATCGTTGGTGAGCATAATCGTGAAAACGACCTTGATATCAATGTTCTTAAAGGGAAAAAGCTGACCAATATGCGTGCATCAGGTACGGATGAAGCGGTAACACTTGTGCCGCCGCGCCTTATGTCATTAGAGGATATGATGTCCTATATTAATGATGATGAGCTGTTGGAAGTGACACCAAAGAATTTACGTTTACGTAAAAAGTATCTTTGCCCGCATGAACGTAAAAGAGCATCACGCTCAGCAGGTTAATTTTATAAAATATTGCGTTGCAGTGTAAATCGGTGTTGGTAAAATACCGATTTAACTTGTCTGATTTAAGCTAAGCTGCAACACTCTTGTGTGAAATTACAGGAAATATGATATATGTTTGAAGAAAGTACCGCAGGAGCGGGTGATGGCGATAAAAATTCATTGCCATACCGCACTGAAAATCGAAAAGATGTTAAGGATAAAGTTAAAAGATTGGTTGCACATTGTGCGCAATACCAAGATTCTAATAACCGCACAGCTTCTATACAAGTTGCGAACACGTTAATTCCTTTCTTTTCCCTCTGCGCGATTATGCTTTACAGCTTTTCTTCTGCCTATTGGTTGACGGCTTTGCTTACGCCTTTGGCATCATTCCTTTTGGTGCGTATTTTTATTATTCAACATGATTGTGGTCATGGATCATTCTTTTCCTCTCGTAAGTGGAATAACCGCGTTGGCCGCGTGATGAGCGCATTGACATGGACTCCTTATGATTTTTGGCGCAAAACTCATAATATGCACCATTCTGGCTCAGGCAATCTTGATAATCGTGGCTTTGGTGGAATTGAAACCATTACTGTCAGTGAATATGAGGCGTTAAGCCCTAAATTGAAATTCTGGTATCGTATCTATCGCAACCCGTTTATAATGCTCCTTATCGGAACGCCATTTTTTATTATTATCGGACAGCGTTTCCCTGATTCTACACCTCTGCCATTTTGTGAAGTAAAAAAATCTGTAACCGCCAAGCAAATTTGGAAAAGCGTTTTTGGTTTGAATGCTGCGCTGATTGCTGTTTTTGGAGCTTTGGGGCTAGCCTTTGGTTTTACGGCAGTTTTACTGACCTATATACCGATTGTCGTAGGTACATCGTGGATCGGTGGTTGGCTTTTCTATATCCAACACCAATTCGAAGATGCTTATTGGGAGCGTCAGGGCGATTGGGATTACCATGAAGCCGCCGTTATGGGCAGCTCTCATTATGATTTGCCACCTGTTATTCAGTGGTTAACTGGCAATATAGGTTTGCATCATATCCATCATTTGAATGCGAAAATCCCGAATTATCGTTTGCAAGAATGTTTAGATGCGAATGAGGAGTTGGGTAATTTGAACCGCGTCACCTTTTTACAAAGCTTCAAATATTCGCATCTTGCCCTTTGGGATGAAGCGGAGAAAAAGATGATTAAATTCGCATAATTTTTATTTTTTTGTAACGCTTATCTTTTTCTTATCGAATGGGTGGTTAGCAAAAATTTAAACCGTAATATGAGGATTTATAATGACCACCATAATTCAAAATAAAAAAGTAGCAACAATGGCTTTGGCCGGTATCTTGGCCATGGGCGCATTCTCTGCTGCTCCTGCTTTTGCTGGACATCATGGCGCAAATAGCTGTAGCGCGGCCGGTTGCTCTGCTAAAACAGAGAAGAGTAGCTGCAAAGCAAAAACATCTTGTAAAGATAAAACCTCATGTAAATCTATGTCGAGCTGTAAGGATAAATGATCTTGCAAGGCAAAATGTGATAGCGGATGCAAAGGTAAAGGATCAGCGAAGCCGAGCCATGCCGATAACGACCGTTATAACGACTAGAGTTTAGTCATGGAAAATACAAATTTTCCTGTTCTTGGATATGGGTTGGGCTTTCGTCCGACCCATTTTCCTTATATCACCGCGCATAAACCGGATATAGATTGGTTTGAAATTATATCGGAAAACTATATGGATGCAGGCGGCCAACAACGCCGCGTTCTTGATGAATTACGTGAACATTACCCAATTGTGATGCATGGCGTATCGTTATCAATCGGCACGGTTGACCCGCTTAATTCCGAATATTTACAAAAGCTAAAAGCGCTGGCCGATCAGGTGCAGCCGAAATGGATTTCCGATCATTTATGTTGGACGGGTATTGCGCATAAAAATACGCATGACCTTCTTCCTGTTCCCTACACAGAGGAAGCGCTCGCCCATATCATAGAGCGCATTAAACGCGTGCAGGATGCGTTAGGGCGCAGGATTATCCTTGAAAATCCATCCACTTATCTTGAATTTACTGCATCCAGTATGAGCGAGTGGGAGTTTATCGCCCGCATGGCAGAGGGCGCGGATTGCGGCTTATTGCTGGATGTGAATAATATCTATGTCAGTTGCTATAACCACCGATGGGACCCAAAGACCTATATTGACGCGCTGCCCTTATCCCGCGTGCAGCAAATCCATTTGGCAGGACATAGCAATAAGGGAACACATATTGTTGATACTCATGATGACCATGTGATTGATGAGGTCTGGACGATGTATCGTTATGTCCTTGAAAAGGGCGGTTTAAAAAATACGATGGTGGAGTGGGATGATAAAATCCCTGACTTCCCGATTGTGATGGAGGAGGTCGCCAAGGCCAAGCATTGGGCGAGCGCCGATCATGCCCCAACTGAAATGCCATCTTTTCAGTCTTTCCGCGATAATATCCGCCCAAGCGAGCAGGTTACGCCCTATATAGAGGAGCTACGTAATGTGCAGGACGCGATTTTAAGCGGGCTGAGCGCAAATATGCAACCCGATTTACGCATCGTGCCAAAGCCTGATTTTGCACCGGATGAGCAAATACAGACCTATATCGATGGGTATCGTTATCGATTATTTGATATTATTTATGATGATGTCCCCGCATTACTGGCAATGATAGGTCAAGATGCGATTGATAATTTAATTAGTGCCTATATCGAGGCTACGCCATCCACTCATTTTAATGTGGCGCGCTATATTGAAGGGTTTCCTGCCTTTGCGCGAGACCATCTTAGCCCCTCTGCTTATGAGCTTTGTGTGCTTGAAACGGCCCTGTCGCGTTTATTTGATGCTGATGAGACGGTCGCCCTTATGCCTGATGATATGGCGGGGGCTACGCCTGAGAGTTTTATGGATATGGTGCTGCGTCCGCGCGCGGCGCTCAAAATATTTGTTTTTTCGTACCCTGTGAATGCGCTGTATCAGGCGCATTTAGATGGTCTGGAATTGTCAGAGCCTGAAAAGCAACCAAGCTTCTTATGTGTTTATCGTCACAACGACACCATCTGGCGATTAGATTTGGAGGAGCGTGAATATATGGTGCTGTCTTCGCTTTTTGCGGGGCTGCCCGTGGGTGAGGCTTTGAACGCAGCTATATCTGGTGGTGATGAAACCGCCATGGCCTATATCGGGGAATGGTTCTCTAAATGGATGGGAAATGGTTTATTAGCAAGTGCAGCATAAAATCATTTGACATATTTTTGCAGTGCCGCTAGTTTGCGCCAAAATATAAACATACAGGTGATTATTATGGGTATTGGACGCGTTCTTGATAAGGCGGTTTTCAAAGCAAATAGCGGTTCAGACACGCGTATAAAAGGCATGTTTAGACGTGCTACAGACATGTTCGCCGGGACTGATTACGTGAATAAACTCCGCCACGATCAATACCAAGACTTGGTTCGGATCACACATGGTTGGCGCAAAGAGGACTTGAAGGCAATTAATGGGGCAGTACAGGCGATATTAAAGAGCGAGCTTTTGAAAGCCGAGACAAATGGCGCGGGAAATATCGGCGCTCATGTTCTGAATTCAGATAAGGTTGAAGAGTATTTTATGCATAATGATCCGTTACCGGAAATCGCTGAGGTCATGAGCAGACTATGCTATAACTCCGCAGACGATCTTGCACAAAGTGTCGGTCGGTATATCGCTGATTCCCTACCAGGTTTCTCACGAGATATTATTTACGGCCCTGTATATGCGGTGGCGCAACCAAATGGCACGCAATATGCAAGCATTACTGCTGAATAGGAGCAAATAAGCTGTATTCTAATCGCAGCATAATCCAGCGCGAACAACGCCAGCCTGACCTTGCCAGTCGCGTGTATCTTGCTCTGGCTTTTCTGCAGCATATTGCGCGTATAGCTCAATGCCTTCTTGATCTTCCTTGATGTCCACCTGCACACCTTTAGCAACTAAGATGCCTTCGTTTTCTTGGTTAACACCCTCAAGTGTATTGCCAATGACCAGACGGCTAAACCCTTGAGAATGCGTAAGGGCTGTACAAACACTGCAAGGCGTTAATGTCGTGAATAATGTTGCTTTGCTAAAATCGGTGCGTGTGCCCGCATCATTGATGGCATCTGTTTCACCATGCCAATAAACGCGGCCTTCTTGGATGTGACGATTATGCCCCTTACCAATGATTTCTTTGGTCTCGTTATCTCTGATCACTGCGCCAATTGCGCAGCCGCCCTCATCATAGCCTTTTTTCGCAAGGAGTACAGCAATGCGCATAATGTCTTCGTCGGTGAGCTTTTGGATAAACTTATCCTCAACCATAAAGGGTATATGTTGTGTTGGAATCATTGCTATAGTGCGTAAAGTGGTATCGTTAACGGCGCTATCTTCTTTAATAATTTTTTCTATGCTGTCTAATGACATGAACGCCCCCCTTTTTTATTTTATGGCAAATATTTAGCATGTCAGAACAAGAGGGGGCAAGAAAAAGCTGTTTGACTCACCCTTTCATCTCCTCCAACTCCAACCACCGAAGCTCCTTCTCCGCCAAGGTGTCTTGTGCATCAGGCAGGCGGGTGGAGGCGCGCATGAATTTATCGGAATCACTCATATATAAATCAGGGTCTTCTAAAAGTGCCTGTAAATCGTCCACTTCTTTTTCAAGCTTTTTGATTTCCTTCGGGAGCTTTTCCAGCTCTAATTTATGCTTATAGCTAAAAGTTTCTTTGGGTTTTTCTTTTGCTGGTTGACTTGTCGGTGCGCCGTTTTTTGATTTTGTATTGTCCTCAATCGGGACGCGGGCTTTTTCCTCTGCCGCTTTGGCGGCTTTAAAGGCAATATAATCGCTATAGCCACCGACAATACCGTCAACTTCGGCATTGCCCTCAAACGCCAAGGTTTTTGTTACGACTTGGTCAAGGAAGTCACGGTCATGCGAGACCACGAATAATGTGCCTTCATATTTCCTGAGAATATCAGTAAGCATGTCGAGCGTGTCCATGTCTAAATCATTGGTCGGTTCGTCCATAATAAGCATGCTTCCCGGATCAGCCAGAATTTTAGACAGCATCAAACGGTTTTTCTGCCCGCCCGATAACGTCGAAACCTGCCTCCATGCGTCTTCGGGGTCGAATAAGAAATCTTTCAAATAGCCGCAAACATGGCGTGATTTTCCGCGCACATCAAGGTAATCAGACCCCTCGGGGCAGAGATTATCTTTCAAAGTTTTATCTTCATTCAACATAGAGCGCTTTTGATCAAAATAGCTAAATGTCAGGTTTTTTGCCATTTTAATGCGGCCGGAATCGGGATCTTCTTCGCCTGTCAAAAGACGGAGGAAGGTTGTCTTTCCCGCGCCGTTTTTACCCAAAATCCCGATGCGGTCATTTTTCTTGATGCGCATATTAAATTTATCTAGGATCGCCTTATCGCCATAGCTTTTGCAGATATTGAAAAACTCTGCAACATTGCGTGATGATTCCTCTGCTGTAATGACGGGTAATTCGATTTTGGAGGTCACGCGGCGATAGGCCTTGGCGTCTTTCTCGAACTTATCACGTGCCTCAAAGGCTTCGGCTTGGCGGCGGACATTGCGCTTAACCCGCGCTTTTACGCCTTTATTCGCCCATTCAATTTCCTGTTCAACCTTTTTCGCGCGGTTATGAAGTTCGCGCCCTTCTTGCTCCAACATCTCCTTCGACCATTCCTCAAAATGGGCAAAGCCACGCGGCGCAGTGCGAAGGCTGCCGCGGTCAATCCAGAATACGCGGTCTGTCGTGTTGGCCAAAAATTGACGGTCGTGCGATACGATAACAACGGCGCCGGGATAGCGCGCGATATACCCTTCTAACCATTCGATAAGCTCTAAATCCATATGGTTGGTTGGTTCATCAAGCAGCAGGATGTCAGGCTCCTCCACAAGTGCGCGGGCGAGAGAAGCACGGCGGAGCTGCCCGCCTGATAAATTCTCCAATGTGTCATTGACGTTCAAATGCAACGGCGCAATCACCATTTCAATGCGGTAATCAATATCCCAATCTTCCAAATCATCAGGCAATCCTTCAAACACATATTCTTTGACCGTCATGCCGGGTTTAGGCTTCACATTTTGTTGCATATAGCCCGTGGTTGTCCCCGCAAGTAGGAAACGTTTCCCATCATCAAGCTCGCGCTCTCCCGTGATCATGTTCATTAGCGTGGTTTTCCCCGCGCCATTCTTACCGACCAACGCGATTTTCCGCCCCGAATGAATATGAAAGGTCATATTTTCGAAAAACGGTTTGGCGGCGATCATGACGGTCGCGTCTTCTACACTCAGGATAAGGTCGGACATATTTCTCTTTCACGGCTATTCAAGCGGTGTTTGTAGCAGAATGAGTTGGATAGGGGAAGTTTGAAATTAAACACTAATTTTATAAAGGACATGACGTTGAAGTGCGTGTCCATCAGGGAGTGCAGGATGATCAAAATCGCCTGCTTTATCGTGCTGCAATCCAATTTTTTCCATCACGCGTCTGGACGGCGTATTGTCAGGAACGGTGAATGCTATAATTTCTTTGAGTTTGAGGCGATTAAACCCGTCATTAAGCGCCGCTTTCGCAGCTTCCGTTGCATAACCTCTATTCCAATGTTGTGATAATAAACGCCACCCTATTTCAACGCAGGGCGTAAAATCTGTATTAAAACCGGGCTTGTTTAGGCCACAAAACCCTATAAAGTCACCGCTCTCTTTATGTTCTATGGCATAGAAACAAAATCCGTCTTGCTCAAATTTTCTAATGATTTTATCTACCATTGCGTTGGATTCTTGGGCATTTAAGGTGTCGGGGAGATATTGGCAGACCAATGGGCATGCATTGATTATAGCAAAAGGAGCACGATCACTTTCTTTCCATTCCCTAAGGATGAGGCGTTGCGTCTTAAGCATTTATAATGCTTTGTCGTGATTTATCCTCCATCGCCTGATACAAATCAAATTCACTGGCCACGCTTTGCCCTAATGCCTTTTCAAACTCCTCTTGGGAGGAGCTTTTGAACGTATCGACTTTTGTCTTGTCGCTGGCGTTGGAGGCGAAGATTCCTGCTGCGGAAACGGGCAAAAAGTCTTCATAGGTGATAGGAATGAAATCAACATGGCCGCCCGCGATGAGTTCTTCTATATCATCATGGTTAATCCCCTCGGCAAGGCCTTTTTCAGTGATGAAATATTGGACATAGGCGAGCTTTTCTTTGCGCATTTCGGTCGGGGTGGATGGGAATTTTTCGAAGGTTTTGCCCAGAACCTGCATATATTCCGCGGCATTTGATCCGTCAGGCGCGGGGGTGATACTCTCGCGCACTTCATCTAAAAGCGCATCATACATGGCGCGTCCCTTTGGAGTTAGGGCGGCGCTGCGTTGTTCTATCTCGCCAAATCTTGCCGTGTGTGATCCGGCGATGCCATCGAATAACACATCCTCAGTCAAGGCCTTAAACGATGTTTGACGCAGCAGGATAGGGCAGCTTGGCGGTGGTCCCTCAACCACGTTCTTGGCGTTCATTCCGCGCGCGGGCATGTCGGCGTGAATTGTATCAATATCCAATGTGCGTGGGGTCAGATGGTTAATATGCGGCCCTTTAAAGCACACAATATCTGCCGCGCGCGGGTCTTGCGCCTTTAGGGATTCGTAGAAGTCTTTATCAACAGCGGCATCTTTATGCCATTTGAAGGTATAGGTCGCCTGTGTGATGAAATCCGTTGTATCTGCATCATTTAATCCGCCCTTATCCTCTGCTTTTTCAACCAAACGGCGGAGTTGGGGCGTAAAAATATCCCGCGTGGCCAAGATTTCTTCCGAGCGTTTGCGCAAGGCATCATCCTTAATCAGCTCAGTGCGTAGTAGGGAGCAAAATACCCGAAAGGGGGAGAAGGAAAGGCTCTTCGTATTAATGCTTCGAAAGGCCGTTGAATGAACGGGGACATTGGCTTGTGTTAAATCATAATAGGCCACGGGGTGCATGCCCATAACGGCAAAAATCCGCGCAATCATCTTTAATTCCGATGCATGACCAACCCGAATCGCGCCGTGGCGTTCTTCGTTAATGCGCGCCAGATTATCACTTTCAGAAAGCTTCTTTTTTAAAATAGGATCGGCATCTAACACACGCTTATTCACATCCGCGACTAAATCAAGCAAGGTGCCATAGGCAGGCACTTCGGTGCGGTACATTTCCGACATTGCGCGGGAAAAGTGAGAGCGAATATCATCGGGTGAAATAAAAGAATTAGTCATTATGCGTCCTTTCGTCTGTTTAATGATCTATACAGACATGATACACTCTTATGATCAATTATTCATGTATTTTAGGGGGAATTATGATCAATCAGGCAGCCAAAATTTTAAACGACCTGGGCGTTGATGTTGCGGCAGGGGATATGGATGTGTTCTCACCGATTGATGGCACGAAGATCGGCTCCGTTGTTAAGGATACAGAAGAGACTGCGCGGCATAAAATATCCAATGCCAGAACTGCCTTCCATGATTGGCGCAGTGTACCCGCGCCGCGCCGCGGTGAATTAGTGCGTATTTTTGGCAATATATTGCGCGAGAATAAAGAGGCGCTGGGCGCGCTTGTCACCCTTGAATGTGGTAAGATTTACCAAGAAGGTCTTGGTGAAGTACAGGAGATGATTGATATTTGTGACTTCGCCGTTGGTCTGTCGCGCCAACTTTACGGCCTTACCATTGCCTCTGAACGCCCGCAGCATAAAATGCGCGAGATTTGGCAACCTTTAGGCGTAACAGGGGTGATTAGTGCCTTTAACTTCCCCGTTGCTGTATGGGCATGGAATGCAACGCTTGCGCTTGTTTGCGGGAATAGTGTTGTATGGAAGCCATCGGAAAAAACGCCGATTACAGCTCTGGCATGTCAAAAACTGTTTGAGCGCGCCTGTGAAGAATTTGGCGCAGATGCACCCGCGCATTTATCACAAATTTTAATTGGTGAACGTGATATTGGTGAGATCCTTGTGGATGACACGCGCGTGCCTTTAATCAGCGCAACAGGCAGCACCGCGATGGGGCGCGCCGTCGCCCCGCGCGTGGCCGCAGCATTTTAGAGCTAGGCGGGAATAATGCCATTATCGTTGCGCCAAGTGCAGATTTGAAACTGGCTTTGCAGGGGATCGTTTTTGGCGCGGTTGGAACATGCGGGCAACGCTGTACCTCGACCCGCCGCATTTTTGTGCATGAAAGCGTGTATGATACGCTCGTCCCGCAAATTAAAAAGGCGTATTTGTCATTATCCATTGGTAATCCTTTGGATGCAAAGACATTGGTCGGACCGTTAATTGATCGTGCATCTTATAATGCGATGCAATCGGCATTAGACGGAAGTACGGGCATTATCATCGGCGGTGCGCGCGTGTTAGAGGATCAGTACCCTGATGCCTATTATGTAGAGCCTGCCATTGTTGAAATGCAAGATGGTACGAATGTCACAGAGGAGACCTTTGCGCCTATCCTTTATGTATTTAGCTATAAGGATTTAGAGAATGCCATTACGCGTCAAAACGCAGTGCCGCAAGGCTTGTCTTCTGCTATCTTTACCCGTGATGCGTTGGAGGCTGAATTATTTACCTCTGAAACCGGTAGCGATTGCGGGATTGCCAATGTGAATATAGGCACGTCAGGCGCAGAAATTGGCGGCGCATTCGGCGGGGAAAAGGAAACGGGCGGCGGACGTGAAAGTGGATCAGATAGTTGGAAAGCCTATATGCGCCGCATGACCTCAACAGTGAACTATTCGGATAAGCTTCCCCTCGCACAGGGTATTAAATTTGAAATGGAAGATAAATAAATGAAAAAGATTATAGCTATTATTATTGTGTTGGGGCTTTTGGGTGGCGGCGCTTTATTTGCAAAAACGCAGCTCATGCCGCGCGCAAATATGGATAATGAGATCTTAAATTATAATGACGGTACGACTGACCCCGCGCATGCGCCGCCAATTGAGACAAAGCATGACGGTAAAATTGGTATGGATTCTATCGCGCCTGACTTTACTTTGCCCAATGCCGATGGAGAAATGAAAAGCTTATCTGAATTCCTTGAAACGGGCCCGGTTATATTGAGCTTTTATCGTGGTGGGTGGTGACCGTTTTGTAATGATCAGCTCTATGCCTATCAACAAATTCTACCTGAATTTGAGGAGTTAGGGGCCCAGCTTGTGGCAATTTCACCTGAAAAACCTGAAAGCGCTCAGGACACGATGTCTAAGAACTATGTGACCTTTGAAGTTTTAAGTGATGAAGGTAATCATATCGCCCGC
>CAXBFT010000038.1:0-13219 GCA_963974945.1 uncultured Alphaproteobacteria bacterium | reverse complement strand
GCAAGCAGATAATGCAACGCTTATTACAACGGAAAAAGATTTCATCCGCATTCCGGAGCAATATAAAGATGCGATCAAAACCCTGCCCATTGAATTGATATGGGATAGCCCTGAAGATGCTTTGAATCTCTTGAAAACAGTGTTGGATAAGGGTATAGCTTAGCCATGAAATCAATTCGTTATTTTTTTGAAGGCTTTGCCCTCCTCATCCTTTTTGCATTTTTTAAAATCTGCACACCAATGACGGCCTCTCAGATTGGTGGTTGGCTTGGCAGGCATATAGGCCCTTCACTTGCTGCAAGCCGCAAAGCGCGCCGTCACATTAAGGTCGCCTTTCCTGACATAGATAAAAAGGAGCAAGATGAAATAATTAAAGGCATGTGGGATAATTTAGGGCGTATCATTGCCGAATACCCACATTTAGAACGCATAAGCCGAAATCATACGACCATTATAGATGCTAAAATTTTAAAGGGTGAACTGGAAAAAAATCAGGCCGCCATCTTTTTTGGGGGGCATATCGGCAATTGGGAAATCAACAGTGTCGCCGTATTGGTACAACTAAATCACGGCGTTGACATTACCTATCGCGCACCTAATAATCCATGGACAAGCGCCCTCCTCAATAAGGCTCGCACACTCAATGGGCGCATTACAGGTTATCCGAAATCACAGGAAAGTGGCCGAAAAATCCTACAAGCCATGAAAGATAAAAAGACATTAGGCATTCTCATTGATCAAAAATATAATCAGGGCCTTGATGTACCTTTTTTTGGTCAAAGTGCCATGACTAATCCCATTTTTGTGCAGCTCTGTCAAAAATATAAATGTCCGCTTATCCCTATTCGCAATGAACGTCTGAATGGCTGCAATTTTAGTGTTAAGACATATCCGCCCATCACATTATTTGAAGATGATGGCACACCACGAAAAGTTGACGATATTATTTTAGAAGCGCACCACATCATGGAAGAATGGATTAAAGAGCGCCCAAAGCAATGGATTTGGCTACATCGGCGTTGGAAAGATATTTGATTATTCAGTGTAAGGAAGATTACCATTATTGTAATCGTCTAAAACCTGCTTTTGAATATCCCTAAAATTATGATCCCCAATATAACGCGCGGCATCAGAAAACATTCCACCACCACAAATTACGTCCAAAAACAACAATGTATCTTCCGGCAACGCTGTTTTACGCCCGGTTTCTATGCTGATATACACAGATTCACAGCAGGTTACTTCATAGCTCACAGCAGCAGAATTCATAATATCCGCTTCATGCAATATAAGAGCAAGTCTGCAAAGACCGCTATTAGTCTCTAGAACCTGTAATTCGTCGCATAAATCAAGCTCATTTTCTGATTCAGCGCTTCCAAAATGATATTCATAGGCCGTTTTCATTTGTGAGACAGGACTAATTGGATCACCAAATGGTGATACATCCGTACAAATAAGCATGATACGAATATCATGAAGAATCTCATCAGAAAGGCCGCATTGCTTTAGATAAGGCTTCGCCATTTCAAATGAATATTGCTCCGTCTTTGCGAAATGATATTTACGATCGACAATATTGCCTTGTCCCAGATGCAAAAAATCATGAATACAAGCCGCAATAATAAGGGATGCCATTTGAGACTTATCAAGAACATGACTAGCCTCACGGAAAATAGAATTATGGGCGACAATCATACGTATGGTGTGAAAAATAACCTTACGATAATGCAAATTATTATGATACGGCAAATCATTTTTAATTTCAGAAAGTAACGCCGCCATAAGCACAGAACGAATAAGTGGTTTGTCTTGATCTTCATTAAAACCAAGTTGCTCCAGCGCACATAAAAGAATGCAGGGCGTATATATTGCATTTGCAGGATCATTCAGCTTACTTAAGAATTCAACCGTCTTTTTTGTATAGATTGATACATCTTCTATATCATCAAAAAAAAATGAAACTTCGGTTCTGACCTCAATATATTTATCAAAAACATTAAAAAAGCTACGATCAAAGGTATCATGAGTAAACTCTGGCATACCCTCATTATCATGAGAGCTTACAAAGTTTTTGATGAAATCAACAGAATGTACAAATGGGTATGTCATAAAATAAAAATAATATTTAAAAACAGATTAATATAAAATATATAATAGATATAAAAAAATTGTTAGCCTTAGATATATAAACTAACGCAGTTGTTTTGGCATAATCAAGTTGATACGTCTATAAAAAACACCTTATCCCTAAAATTATATACTATTACAGTTTGATTATCCGCTCTAATTCAGGCATAAACAGTGCTTTACACTTTGTAATTATCATTAGATTTAAGAATATATTGGATGTAGACAATGTCACAAAACTGGACACCTGATAGCTGGAGACAAAAACCTGTAGAGCAGCTGCCGACATATAGAGATGCGGCTGTATTAAAAGCAACGGAAGAAGAGCTTAGAAACTTTCCTCCGCTGGTTTTTGCAGGTGAGGCGCGCCGTTTGCAAGAGTCTTTAGGCGCTGTATCCCAAGGTAATGGCTTTTTACTACAAGGCGGCGATTGCGCTGAAAGCTTTGCTGAGTTTAACGCCAATAAAATCCGCGATACATTTCGCGCTATATTGCAGATGGCCGTAGTTATGACCTATGCTGGATCTATGCCTATTGTTAAAGTTGGCCGTATGGCAGGGCAATTTGCCAAGCCGCGTTCCAGTGATAATGAGACCATTGATGGCGTAACCTTGCCAAGCTATCGCGGGGATAATATTAACGGCCTGGAATTCTCTGCACAATCCAGAGAACCTGACCCTAAACGCATGATTAGCTCATACCATCAGGCGGCGGAGACGCTTAACTTACTACGCGCGTTTGCGACAGGTGGCTATGCCGATCTGAACAAAGTCCATCAATGGAATTTGGGTTTCGTTGCCAATAGCTCCTTGGGTGAGCGTTATCAGGATATGGCAAACCGTATTGATGATGCCTTGCGTTTTATGAAGGCATGCGGCATCACATCTGACAAAGTTTCGCACCTTAAGGAAACTGAATTTTATACCTCACATGAAGCACTATTGCTTCCTTATGAAGAGGCGATGACCCGCGTTGATAGCTTGACAGATGACTGGTACGACACATCCGCACATATGCTTTGGATTGGCGCGCGTACGCATCAATTGGATAACGGGCAAATCGAATATGTACGCGGCATTAAAAATCCAATTGGCCTGAAATGCTCTCCGGATTTAGAACCAAGCGAGCTTCTTCGCTTGATCGATGTTTTAAACCCTGAAAATATTCCCGGTCGTTTGACACTGATTGCGCGTATGGGGCATGAAAAAGTCGAAGATAAACTTGCACCATTGGTACGTACAGTCAAAAATGAAGGGCGCGCCGTAGTGTGGTCTTGTGATCCGATGCATGGCAATACGATTAAATCTGCATCCGGCTATAAAACACGTCCATTTGATAACATCATGGCCGAAGTCCGTGGTTTCTTTGCCGTTCATAAGGCAGAAGGCACACATGCAGGCGGTATCCATTTGGAAATGACGGGACAAAATGTAACGGAATGCGTGGGCGGGGCAGATGCCATCGCGGACGAGGATTTATCAAGCCGTTATCACACACATTGTGACCCGCGTTTAAATGCAAATCAAGCCTTAGAAATGGCATTTTTAATTGCGGATGAGCTGAAAAATGCTCGTCAGGATAAAGATATAACAGCGCAGAAATTAACTGCCGCGGAATAAAGGCCAATGCCAAACGATTTAAACATCACAATGGCACAGATCAACCCCATATTGGGTGATATTGAGGCCAACGCAGCAAAAATCACTGATATTTGGTCGGCGCATGATGGTCAAAGCGATCTTATTTTATTTCCCGAGCTATTTTTATGCGGTTACCCCCCTGAAGATTTAAGCCATAATCAAGCTTTTATTACAGCGCTTAAGGCAAAGCTTAGTGCGCTTATTGAAAAAAGTAAGGCTTTTGAATCTGCGGCAATTATCCCAACCATTTGGTATGAAGACGATCATATCTATAATGCCGGTGTTTTGGTTGAGCATGGCGTGGTTAAGCACGTGTTTAAAAAACACCACCTTCCCAATTACAAAGTTTTTGATGAGGCGCGTAATTTCAACTCTGCGCCCCTGCCCTTACCCTATAATTTTCGTGGGCATCAACTAGGCATTATGATTTGCGAAGATTTATGGTATGACGATGTATCTGCAAACCTTAAATCCCATAATGCAGAAATTCTTATCGCCCTAAACGGTAGCCCATTTCACACGGAAAAACATCCAGAACGCCGCGTCATTGCACAAGGGCGCGTCTCTGCCACTGGCTTAAGCCTTATCTACCTCAATATGATCGGCGGACAAGATGAGTTGGTGTTTGATGGCCAATCATTTATTATGAGTGATAAGGGTGAAATTATTTTTCAGGGCCGCGCCTTTGAAGAAGAAATTACACATATTATTATTCAGACAAACGCCGCCAAATTAGATGTTAAATGCACGAATAATACGCCAAGAACACCATTTGATAATAACCTGTATAACGCCCTTATCATGGGGATGCGCGATTACGTACATAAAAATGGGTTCAAAGATGTTCTTCTTGGCCTTTCAGGCGGTATAGACAGTGCGCTTGTTGCCGCAATTGCCGTTGATGCTCTGGGCGCGGAACATGTGAAATGCGTTATGCTGCCTTCCGAATTTACCTCACAAGAAAGCCTTGATGACGCTGCACAATGCGCCGAGCAACTTGGCGTGGATTACACAATAATTCCGATTAAAGATGCGGTAAAAACATTTGAAACTCTTATTCCAAATCTCAATGGTATAGGGCATGAAAACACACAAAGCCGTATTCGTGGTACAATCCTTATGGCCCTATCGAATATAAGCGGCTCCATGCTTATGACCACGGGGAATAAAAGCGAGATGGCCGTTGGATATTGCACCCTATATGGTGATATGAACGGTGGTTTTAATCCGATTAAGGATGTCTATAAAACACAGGTCTACGCTCTATCCACGTGGCGCAATACAATATCTGAGGTCATTCCAAAGCGCATTATTACAAAAGCCCCCTCTGCCGAGCTTCGCCCCGATCAAACAGATCAAGATAGCTTGCCACCCTATGATCTTTTAGATGATATTTTATATCTTCTGATTGAATGTGACGGGCATGATTGGAATAAAAATACGCCGCAACATATGTTATATATAAGATCAAAATGCGAACAGCATCCCGATATTGTGGCAAAAGTGGCACGGCTGCTTAATATTACGGAATATAAACGCTATCAAGCGCCGCCGGGTACACGCGTGACACCAAAGGCATTCGGGCGCGACAGGCGATACCCTATGACAAACCATTTCGCAAATAGGATTGAAAATTTATCCAAATAGCGCTATCTAAAACAGTTCATATAGAAATAAGGTCATAAAAAATGAGTGTTAAAGTTCGATTTGCCCCCTCTCCTACCGGCATGCTCCATGTTGGAAATGCACGTACGGCGTTGATTACGTGGTTATTCACACGCTCACAAAACGGGCATTTCATGCTCCGCATTGATGACACAGATTTAGAGCGTTCTAAGGATGAGTATGAACATGCCATAGAAGACGGCCTGAAATGGATGGGCATGAGCTGGGATTCCAAAGCGCGCCAACGTGATCGCACTGCAATTTATGCACAAAAAATTGAAAAGCTTAAGGCTGATGGTCGTTTATACCCATGCTATGAAACACCGGAAGAACTTGACCTTAAACGCAAAAGCCAGCTTTCAAGAAAACTCCCCCCCATTTATGACCGCGAAGCCCTTAATTTAAGCGCAGAGAAAATTGCCGCATATGAAGAGCAAGGCCGCAAGCCACATTGGCGCTTTAAACTTAACCATGCACCGATTGAATGGAATGACCTGGTTCGTGATGCGGTAAAGTTTAATGGTGGCGATTTATCCGACCCTGTCCTAATCCGTGAAGATGGCAGCCCGCTTTATCATATCTGTTCGGTCATTGATGATATCGATTATGAAATCACACATATTATCCGCGGCGAAGACCATGTTTCAAACACTGCAAGCCACATACAAATGTTTGAGGCATTAGGCGCAAAACCACCTTTATTTGCGCATTTGCCGTTGCTTTCCGATAAAGAAGGCGGAAAGCTTTCAAAGCGCATAGGCTCGCTCAGTTTAAAAGACTTACGTGATGAGGGCCTTGAACCCATGTCCGTCGTTAGTCTTATGGCGCGTTTAGGCTCATCCGATCCGATCGAGGCATTTGCAGACACCCAAAGCGTTATCGAAAATTTTGACATCAGCAAATTTTCACGCGGCACACCAAAATTTGACCCGAATGAATTGCTGCGTCTTAATGCAAAACTTTTACGTGATATGAATTTTACAAGTGTAAAAGAGCGCCTTGATCAAATTGGCCTTGTCGATATGGATGAGGATTTCTGGAATACTGTACGCCCGAATTTAGAAAAATTAAGTGATGTCAAAGATTGGTGGAGCGTTGCAAAAGGCCCTGTCACCCCTATTATCGAAGATCAAGGCTTCATCACCCAAGCTTCAGCACTTCTTCCCCCCGCACCTTGGAATGAAGATACATGGATGCAATGGGCGAATGCAGTAAAAGAAGCCACAGGCCGCAAAGGCAAACAACTTTTTATGCCTCTGCGTCAAGCCGTAACAGGTATGGATCATGGGCCTGAACTCGCACAACTTATGCTGCTTATCGGGCCAGAAAAAATGAAAGAACGCCTTAAAGGGTAATATTAAACTTTCCTAATGAAATACAAGGGGTTATGCATATAAACTTTATACTGCATAATCCCTTTTATTTATTGAGAATTAAGGATATAATACTCACCGATAACTGCGTAGAAAACAAACTCAATCCTAATAAATATATGTCCATAGGGGGTGCATTTTTCATGTCTCAAGCCAATCAGAAGATAAAATTAGAAGCCGGAAAAAAATATAGACTCATAACACGAAGTGATATGGACGGCCTTGTATGCGGCATCTTATTGAAAGAATTGGGCGTTATTGATGATGTTATGTTCGCACACCCCAAAGATATGCAAGACGGATTGATTGAGGTTGGACCTGATGACATTACAACCAACCTACCTTATGTTGAAACAGCATATATCGCATTCGATCACCATGCGAGTGAAGCCACACGCGTACATGACACGCCCGCAAACCATATTATTGATATAGATGCGCCTTCTGCTGCGCGCGTTGTTTACGATTACTTTGGTGGTGAATCTGCATTCCCTAATGTCACAAAGCACATGATGGATGCCGTTGATAAAGCAGACTCTGCTGATTTCACAAAAGAAGAAATCCTCTCACCTGATGGATGGGTTTTATTAAGCTTCATCATGGACGCAAGAACAGGTTTAGGACGTTTTCGTGATTTCAATATTTCAAACTATCAATTGATGATGCAGCTTATTGAATTCTGCCGCACACATAATAATATTACAGAAATACTAGAACTGCCTGATGTTAAAGAACGCGTTGATCTGTATTTTGAACACCAAATAAAATGCCGTGAACAAATTGAGCGTTGTAGTAAGATCCATAAAAACCTTGTTATACTTGATTTACGTAAAGAGGAAACAATTTGGGCGGGTAATCGTTTTATAATCTATGCTCTATACCCACAATGCAATATTTCCATCCATATCTTATGGGGTAAAAACAAACAAAACACAGTTTTTGCAACAGGAAAGTCTATTCTTGATCGCTCCAGTAAGACAGATATTGGAACTCTTATGCTCTCATATGGCGGCGGCGGTCACCATGCGGCAGGTACATGTCAGATTCCAAATCTGAAATCTGAAGAAATTTTGCAAGAGATTATTGCTAAGATCAATCAAGATGGTTAATCTCCTTGCCATTAGGCACGTCCTAAGGCAGATATTCTTTAAGGTTAAACATGAAATTACTTAGAAAAGTTTTAGGTTATAATTTTGCATTAAAACCTATACATAAAAATGCGTTATCAAGACGACAACGTTTGGTTAATTTGTTGCGGCATGCTAATGAAAATGCACCTTTTTATAAAGGACATTTTGATGCTTTTTTACAATCCGAACCCGATCTGACGGATGAAGAATTTTTTTACGCTTATGACCACCTTCAAATTACAGAAAAAATGCATTTGAAAGACCATAATACTGCGTTCATGTCAGATCACCTAAAAGACAAAGTGGATATTTTTGGCGGTGGTACAAAAACACCAGAAGTTAAAGAGTTTATTAAACACGCCCTCATCAAAAAAGACTTTTATACATCCATTTCAACCGGCGGATCATCCGGCGTTCCGGCGTTTCGTTGGCTTGATTACGATGATGCGAATGTCTTTGCCCAAAGCTTCCTTCACTCTTTCAAGCTCAATGGTTGGAAAACAGGGGGAAGCTTTACAGTTTATTACCCGCTTAAATCCTATTTCACTGGTAGTTATGCCGAGCATTCAAAAACGCTCAATCGCTATTTTGGCTTTACCATGGTGCCGTTTGAAAACGTTACCAAAGAAAGTGTGATAGAACTTTTAGACACATTAAGGCAAACAAAATCAACCTTGCTCGTCATATTCCCATGCGTGCTTCAGCGCGTGGCACAAATCATGAAAGACGAAGGGATTCCTGCTTTCGAAAAACTGCCCTACATCAATGTCAGTGGTGAATTTTTTATGGATTGCAGTAAATCATTTATCCAAACCATGTTTCCCGATAGTGATATTCAATCGACCTATGGCGCGGTTGAGTTTGGCGAGATTGCACACCAAAAAGGCTTAAGTAGCTTTGATTATGATGTATTTGATGAATATGCCTATCTGGAACAAGGACCGAAAAATACAATTCTTGTTACCCCCTATGACCAACGTGCCTTCCCACTTATACGCTATCGTATTGAGGATATGGGGCAAGTGGTGAATAATGATGATGGATCACAAAGCATTATATGCCTAGAAGGTAAAAATACAGACTATGTGGTTGGCGCGGATAACTACCTTTACTATGCATCCTTTTTTAATGAGATGGTGAATGATTTAAATAAGCAGTTAGGAAGCCCAATTATTCATTTCATGCTACGCCATGATCAGTCAGAAGAAGAAAGCTACCTCCAAGCCAACTTTGTTCTCAATACGCCTGAAAAAGAAAAACAAGTCAAAGATGGTGCGCTTAGCATCCTTAAAAAAACCTTTGCCAATTATGATCGGGTCAGCGTCGCCTTTCCACAACATTTTGAACATGACTATACCCGTAAATTTAAAATTATCGGCGAAGGCGACGGCATGGCCGAAGTCGTTGGTGGGTATTATCAACGCAAGGCATCTTAACCATGCCTACTCCCCCCCCCATTATACCGCCCACCTTAGAAAAGGGGGATACGATAGGTGTTTTCGCCCCATCAAGCTATGTTGAACGGGGCGATATTGAAAAATCAAAGGCCATTCTTGAGGCGCAAGGTTATAAGGTGTTCATTCACCCACAAACCTATGAGAGAGAACATCAATCCGCGGGCAATCATCTACAAAAATCCTTGGCCTTTCAGGGGCTGTGGCAACGTAAAGACATTAAGGCCATCTGGTCGGCGGGGGGCGGTAATCGTTGTATGCACCTTTTGGAAACCATTAACTTTGCAAGATTGACAAATGCACCCAAAATATTGATTGGTTTTAGTGACGTGACGGCGCTTATCAATGCGGTTTATGCTCATACGGGGATTATTTGCTTTCATGGACCTGTGTTCAAGAACCTGTATAAACACAAACAATTAGAGCATACGCTAAACCTAATCAGCGGTGAAAACACCAATACCAACATCATGCCTATTTCACCTGAAAATATTTTAATACATGGATACGCGCAAGGTCATTTGATTGGTGGTAATTTAAGTGTCTTTCAATATCTACCACAAACCTTGCCGAATGATTTTTATCATGATGCCATTTTATTTTTGGAAGATTGCAATGAGGAGCTAAGCCATATTGATCGTATGCTCCTGCATTTACGCCGCATGAATGTTTTAAAATCATTGAAAGGCATCGCTTTCGGGCAATTTACAAACCCAAAGGATACAGGTCGTCCATTTGGGTATAGCCTTGAAGAAATTATAAGAGAGCATACAGAAAGCCTTGAAATCCCCGTTCTTTATAATCTACCCTTCGGCCATGGAGAGGATTTATATAGCTTGCCCATCGGAGCAAAGGCAACAATAGATACCAAAGCCCTAGGCTTTAAACTTTGTCCTCCCGCCGCGCCTTAGATTTTTCAAACAAATCACGCGCATAGCTTTTAAAATCAGCGCCCTGATACGCGCCCCAAAATTCTTGATGAGAAAATATCTGCCCTGCAGGTAGAAATTTGAGCTGCGTCATGCCTTCAATATCCAAATCATTAGAACGCTTACGCAAAATTCCGCCTGAATTTACCGTATAATGCATCGTCCAATATAAATAGGCCGTTGCCTCCTGCCGCCCCCACATAAAATCATGTACACGATAATGTAATGATGGGAACACATTTATACGATGGCACATAATCTTATGCGCCTGCTGTGTACCACGTCCATAATGAAAAGGATCAGAGAAGGAAAAATCTTCAGAAACAGCATCAATAACCAATTCAACCGAGCGCGAAGATAGCCTCTCCCACAGCTCAATATAGTCTTCTAACGGTTTTTGTAGCCTTAAATCAGGATCAATCATTTACATTCCACGAATATGCAAGAGATTTTCTAAAACCAGAATCACCCTCTTATGCCGCTAGATTAGTGATTAAACAAGCCATGTAAACCATAAAATTTTAGATATATGTTAAATAAAAGCATTTTAATTACTATATAAGTTGAAAAATTCCGATTTTTTTGGTATGATGTCTTTAATGTATAGTTAAAACAAGTTCGAAAAACCTAAGGTCAGCAACCATTTCGAGTTGAATTGGTGGCTTATTTTTTCTTTCTTATTTTATCATAATGGCAGAACCAAAAAATTGTTTATACAAGAAAAGGTGATTTATAATGGCAGATAATGACAATTACGACTTCAAAGCAGGCGACAATGTTGTATATCCGGTTCACGGTGTCGGCGTAGTCGAAGGCATAGAGACTCAAACCATAGCGGGTATGAGTATTAATCTTTATGTAGTGAGCTTTGAAAAAGATCGTATGCGCCTAAAAATTCCAATGATTAAGGCACAAACATCCGGTTTACGTAAGCTCAGCTCAACTGCAAGACTTGATGATGCTCTTGAAACATTAAAAGGCCGCTCACGCGTTCGCCGTACAATGTGGAGCCGTCGCGCACAAGAATACGAAATGAAGATCAATTCAGGTGACCCTGTTGCGATTGCAGAAGTTCTTCGCGATTTGAAACGTAGCAATGATGACACTGAACAATCATATAGTGAGCGTCAAATTTACCAATCCGCTCTTGAGCGTTTGGCACGTGAAGTTGCGGCTGTTGATAATACATCAGAGATTAAAGCAACTGAGAAGCTTGAAGGCATGATGGGTAAATTATCCTCAGCCAATACAGATGAAGAAGGCGCAAAAGCGGCGTAAATTCAAGGCTATAACAGAATATGAAACAGGTGCTTTTTACGAAGGCGCCTGTTTTTTTTATGCGTATAATTTCTACTCTACAATGATCTTATACAACGAGCCCGCGTGAACAACATCCCCTGCACGCAGCGCATTTAACATCCGAAAACGGGAATCCCGAAAATCGCCTGAGCTATCGATTTGCGCCATACGCCCCGATAATGATGAAATGCTATCCCCATTTTTTGCCGCAATAATCTTTATACGGTATGGCCGAAGCGCGTTTTTATCCTGCGCGGATAAAGGCGAAAAGCTATATGTTGCACGTTTAAGCGCCGTTAAATCACCAGAAGACAAGGCAGAGGGTAAAATAACCTGAAACCTCGCCATTTGCGTATTATCCCAACGAATAGCAATCAACTGCACCTGCACTGCACGTCCATTAAGCGCACCCTGAAGCGAAGCTGTCGCACCTTTCATGCCGTTCACATTAATCTCTTCCATTTGCGACACAGGGCTATCACCAACCCAGACATCTTTCAAAAAGGTCATAGGGGAAAGATTTTGCTTATTCTGTGCGAAGTCAAAAACAATCAATGCGCCGTTACGTTCATTTTGGGCAATAATATTTGAAGGTTGATTTATAATTTTATAACCATCTGGAACAGAAAACTTGAACCCCATCTCCGTATGAAAGAAATTTTGCCCGCGAACAAACCCCTGTGACGGGCTATCACCATATAAAACACCATCAATTGATTTTAAATATTCATTACGTTTAACCGCCCCGCCTTTGGGGTAAGAGGCTGCCTCTTGCTTGGTAAGGCTTACGCGGTCAGCCGTTGCAGGATGCGTTGAAAAATAACCGGCCGCATTGTCTGCCTTTTTATCAATATGCGCCTGTAACTGACTTTCTGCCTGTAATTGAGACAGAAAGGATGCCATAGCATCAGGCGTATAACCACCGCGATTCAAATATCGGATACCAAGCGAATCGGCCTGACTTTCCTGACCGCGGGAATATGATTTCATATACAGATCACTGCCAACGCCAAGGGCCTCAGACACACCAGAACTCCCGACTGCGCTTGATAATATCATCGCCCCCAAAGATGTCACCACTCCACGAGAATAGCGCTCAGCCGAATGACGTGCCGTTATATGCCCCGTTTCATGCGCTAAAACAGAGGCAACCTCAGACTCACTATTGGCCAAGGCGAGCAGTCCACGTGTGATGTAAATATATCCGCCAGGCAAGGCAAAGGCATTTACAACAGGGCTATCAAGAAGGAAGAATTTATATTGGACATCAGCGCGCTCAGTATTGGTTGCCACCCTATTTCCAATCGTATTAATGTAATTTTGAAGTGTCGTATCCTTATACAAGCCATATTGAGCAAGGATTTTTTGATGCTCTTGCGCACCTACTTGAACCTCTTGTTCAGGCGACATCAGGGCGGTAAACTGGTTTTCACCCGTTGCAGGATTGGTTGTACAACCACCAAGGGCTATGACCGTTATAAAAAGGCTGAATAAAATAAAGAAAGGCTTGCTCATTATACCCCGATAGGCTCATCATAGTTTTATGAAACAGATATTAACGCCTTTTTTTATTCTGACCAGCTTAATTTTGTTTATTGCGC
>CAXBFT010000037.1:0-13233 GCA_963974945.1 uncultured Alphaproteobacteria bacterium | reverse complement strand
ATTGGTTTATCCGTAATTGCCAGTTTTTCCGTTGCATCCTATTCTGCGCTTCCTGTTGATAAGGAAGTTCCTGTAACAACAGCTGAAGAGCAGCCGGTTACACTTGGTGAGCTTATTGAATACCGCCCCAAATCAGATGTTGAAATTGATGAATCTTTGCCATTTGATATTCGCAAAGAAGCCATTATTGAAGCCGCATTTTCATTTGGTGCGCGCGGTGGTTTGGCCAGCCGTACATATGAAATTATGCAAGAACTTGAATTGCGTTCACGTTATCTTGACAAGGTTTTTGATTTTAGAAATTTATTGGTGGCTGCGCCGTCCGGTTTATTAATTGAGCCGCCTATTGTAACCGAATCCTTAAATGCGATGCTGATTGATATTGATGGGCAAACTGCTGCTGTATCAGATAAGATTTACAATATTATACGCAATGCGCGTATTGTTTCTGCGCCAAGAACATGGCGTGCTTATGTTCAACGTGAATGGGGTGAGGTTATGCCTCCACCAGATATTCTTCTTCCGCAAAATGAGAAAGAAGAAATTATCTGGGAAGAGAAACTCGCTCTGGGTTGGAAAATGGGCTATCAGCAAGCTGATGATATTTTCAAAGAAGATATGGCAAAACTTGATTCTGATTTTCATGGTATGATCAGATATAGAATGTTGCTTGCCCAAGGTATGATTTCTCCGCCATATGCCCTTCAAGTGGATCGCGGTATAACCGGTGGTGGTGACGAGATGCGTGTTGGTGATCGTGCCGTCCAAATTACTGGTGTTCCTGAGTTGATAACCGGAACTGATGACAAGGCAGATCAATGGAAACCCGCAAGCCGGTAAGCCTTGTAAAGGCAGAGGATAGTCACGCCGGGACCTGGCCTGATGAACCTCAACGTTTCACACGTACAGATGTTGACGAATTCTTGCTTTGGTCTGTAAAGCAGGGGTCGTCTGATATTACCCTTCAGAGTGAGCGCCCTGCATATAATGAAATTGGTGGTGAGCTTTATCCGGGGACGTTTCGTCCGTTGGATGCCTCTGATATGGCTGTATTTCTTGAAAAGCTTTATGGCGCGGAGGCACAGGCCCGTTTGGCGGGGGGGAATGACCTTGATGTGTCTTATGAAATTCGTCCTGACCGCTATACCCGTATCCGTTTTCGTGTGAATATCACTGCGATCCTGAGTAAGGGACGCGATGGATGTCAGATCACGATGCGTTCATTGCCGAGTGAGCCGCCGACTATGAAAGACCTGAAGGTAGAGCAAGAGATTATGGATGCGTGGGCACCCAGGCAGGGACTTGTGGTTATTACCGGTCCGACAGGATCAGGTAAGAGTACATTATTGGCCGCTGGAAATCGTATGCTCTTAGAGCGTCCGCGTGGTTGTGGTAAAATGTTGACGTATGAATCGCCGATTGAGTTTGTGTATGACAACATTCAAAGCCCGCGTTCGTTGGTTTCACAGAGTGAGATTCCACGTCACTTGCCAAACTTTTCTGCTGGCGTGCGTAATGCGTTGCGTCGTAAACCTGAAATCATTCTTGTGGGCGAGGCGCGCGACCGTGAAACAATTAACGCCGCCGTTGAGGCCGCGCAAACAGGCCACGCCGTTTATACAACAACACACACATTGGGCGTTGCGAATACAGTACAGCGGATGCTTTCAACCTATGAGATGAATGAGCGGGAAGAGCGTGCGGTTGCCTTAATGGAAACTTTGCGCCTGATCGTAACGCAGGCGCTTGTCCCGCGTGTCGGTGGCGGGCGTTGTGGTGTGAGGGAGTGGATGAAATTCCCTGATGAGGTTCGTGAGAAGTTGATGGATATGCATTTCACCAAATGGTCAAATGAAATTCAGCGCATGATCTCACAATATGGGCGTAGTATGGAGAAATCCGCAGAAGGGTATTTTGAGCGTGGCGAAATTGATCGCCGTGCGTATTTGTTGCTCTCTTCAAGTACCGGATCTTAATATTTAATATCAAATTAAAGTTTACATTGTACTATTATCGTCTTAAATAGACGTATGATAATTTCAAATGGGGCATGGATATGGTAAAAGAGTTAGAGAATCTCGAAGCCAAGTTGAATTGGCATTGGCGCGATACGATGCGTACAATACGATTTTTAGGCTTTGATTCTCGTGTTGCGATGCTTATCCCTGTCTGGTTGATTTATCTGCGTTGGTCTACAGTTATCATTTCCTTTCTTGTGTTCTATACGTTCAAATTCCTTGAAAATAAAGGTCTGACCTTTCCTTCGGCTTTGCGTGCACTCCGCGTATGGTTGATCGGTCGAGAGCGTCCCGGTATTATTGGCGCAAGTGCAGGACGGTTTGTTGATTACGGTCAGTAATTCTTATGCCATAAAGGGCAAATTATACAGATAATACTGTGTATTAAGTCGCAGCATGGTATTTCCTCTTGAATTCATGTCATGCTGGATATATCCTTTCCTCTTGTGGTGCATTGTCCCAATTCATATTGTATGCTATAGGCTGCACCGATTATAAAATTTAGGAATACAGAAATGCGTTCAACATACCATCGACTTCTTCTCTCCACCTGTTTATCTGCTATGACATTTGCCGTTATAATTCCTGTTAAGGCGGGTTTTGAGTGGACACCACCTGAAGAGATTATCCAACCAGTACCGGCAGTGATTGAGGAATCGGTTATGCCTCCGGTTGTGATACCTGAACCCGCCCCCGTTGTTGATGAAGTTCCCTTGGTTCATGATACTCCAATTCTGGAGCAAGAGTCTGTTATTGAAGAAATGCATGAGGATATCATTGAGCCGATAACCTCTGATGAGCTTTTTATTGAAGTCGCCCCTGATGAGATTATTGATGAGCCTGTTGTGACCGATGTCGCTGAACAGGAAAATGTTTTTATAGAAGTTGCGCCGGAAGAAGTCGTTGATGATACACAGCTTGTTGTGGTTGAAGAAACGGTAAAAACTGTTGAGGTTATTGAAACGCCTGTTGAGCCGAAATCAAACGCCCTAACACTTAATCCGTTTCCTGTAACGGAAAACAATATGGCGGATAATCATGATGCTGTTGTTTTGCCTTCGGATGAAGATGTAACAATTGATGACTTAAATGCATCTGATGTGATTGAGCCGAGTGCTGCTGTTCTTGAAGAAAAAATCATTTGGAATACTCCGCAAAGCTTTGATGTGATTGAGGGCTTTGGTAGTGATATGCCATTGGCCTTGGCATTGAGCCAGATTGTTCCTGCGCAATATGCATATTCATTCGGTGCTGGCGTGAATCCCGGTGTTTCTGTCTCTTGGGATGGTGGTAAGCCGTGGAACGAGGTTCTAACAGATGCACTTGCACCACATGGTCTTTCCTATACGTTGAAAAATCAGAAAATCATTCTAAATCTGAACGCGCCGTCAAATGATGCGGTTGAACTTGAGGATATGGGTGAGGCGTCAGAGTCAGAGCATGAGCCAGTCCAAATCATTGAAGATGAAGTCGGTAAAGATGATGTTCTTAAGGCAGTGATTGAGGCAGAAGAAAAATTTACAGGTAAAACAGCAGAAATTGAATCCCCTGAATTAGAGGAAGAAATTATAGTTGAAATAGAGGAAGAGCTTGCGCCTGTAGTTGAGGCAACTCCTATTTTATCAAATATACATGCACAAGAAGAGCATATTTCAACTCCGCTTGATTCTATCTCCGAAGATGAATTAAAGGAAATGGCAGTGAAGCAGGTTGCAAAACCAGTGATTTCAGAAGACCTGGTTGAGATTGTCAAAGACCCAATGGCGGAGCAGCCCCCCGTTAATATTGAAAAAAAAACCATTAAGGACCCAGGTCAACATCAAGGCCAACAGCCAGATATGACACAGGAGTTCGAAAGTAAAATACTTTCGGATCAAAAAAAAAATGAAGTAGAGATTGTGCTTGCAGAAGAAATCTCTTCTGAGCCTGTTCTTATTACTGATGACGCGGTGGGCGAGCCGTTGGAGATGGTGGCAGAGCCGATTGCCATTCAAGATGAAGACGTTTCTGTGGTTGATGCCGCAGAAAATAACGATGAAAATAGGCTTTTCGTTGAGTCTATTTTAGCAGAAGAGGTGCCGGAAGAGATTCTTAATGTCTCTGAAATTGAACCGATAGCCGAGCCAATTTCTATTATTTCACAAGAGCCTGAGCCAGTTGTTGTCAAACCTATCGAGCCAATCATACCACCACATACATATAGTAACAGCCCATCAAAATCAGTGGTCTTATGGGAGGCAAAGCGCGGTATGAGTCTTTATGATGTCGTCCAAGAGTGGAGCGCCAAAGAGAATGTAAAATTGGTTTGGAATGCCCGTCCTAATTACGAGCTTGAATCCAATATTTTGATCAAAGGTACATTTGAAAATGCAATTGGGGTTTTGTTCTCAAAAGGTTTAAGAAATGCGCCTGAATTTGTTGTCTCCGAAGATGGGCAATATGCGTTGAATGTTAAAGATAACGGTTAAGTTTTCTTATCCTGCTTCAATTTGATTGATCCTTATTATGGCCAAAGCACAAAAATCATATGTCTGTAACTCATGTGGCGCAATTTCAACGCGTTGGGCGGGGAAATGTGATTCATGTAATGAATGGAACACAATTACCGAAGAAGCGGCGCAAGGCAGTATTCCAAAGGGATTAAGCGGCAATCAAAAAGGCCGCGTCATTGAGTTTGTTGATTTGCGCAATGAAAAATCAAAAATCTATCCGCGTTATTTGACCAAAATATCAGAATTTGATCGCGTAACAGGCGGTGGCATTGTTCCGGGCGCGGCGATATTAATTGGTGGCGATCCGGGCATTGGTAAATCAACAATATTACTGCAGGCTGTTTGCGCGTTAACCAATAATGGGGTTAATTGCGTTTATGTTTCCGGTGAAGAATCAACCGATCAAATTCGTATGCGTGCCAATCGCCTTGGCCTTGGAGACAGTGCAGTGAAGCTGGCCTCTGCCACCAATGTACGTGATATTTTGGAATCGGTGAAATCAGCAACGGAAAGCGTGCAGCTTTTAATTATCGACTCTATCCAAACCATGTATGTTGATAACATTGAAAGCGCTCCTGGGACCGTCACTCAAGTACGTACATCGGCGCAGGAAATTATCCGCATGGCAAAGAATAAGGGGATTTCCGTTATTTTTGTTGGACATGTAACCAAAGACGGGCAAATTGCCGGGCCGCGCGTTTTGGAGCATTTGGTGGATACTGTTCTGTATTTTGAAGGCGATCGTAGCCATCAATTCCGTATCTTGCGTGCAGTTAAAAATCGTTTCGGCCCCACTGATGAGATTGGTGTATTCGAAATGGCGGAACAAGGTTTGATCGAAGTTGCCAACCCGTCTGAGCTGTTTTTATCACAACGCCATGAAGACGCAACAGGAAGCGCTGTTTTAGCGGCGCTGGAGGGAACGCGCCCGCTTTTGGTTGAGGTGCAGGCACTTGTCGCGCCATCATCGCTTGGCTCGCCGCGTCGTGCGGTATTGGGGTGGGATCAAAACCGCTTGGCAATGATTGTTGCCGTTTTGGAAACACGTTGCGGTGTTTCCCTGTCTTCGCATGATATATTTTTGAATATTGCGGGCGGTATCCGTATTAATGAACCTGCCGCAGATTTAGCAGTTGCTGCCGCCTTGATCAGTGCCTTAAGCGGGCAGCCCTTACCAACGGATACTGTTTTCTTTGGTGAGATTGGTTTGGCGGGTGAAGTGCGCCAAGTGACCCAACCTGATCTGCGCCTAAAGGAATCCTCAAAGCTTGGTTTTGAAAAGGCTATTATTCCAGTTTTAAGTAAAAAAACCGCCAATAAAAACATCGCCTTGAAATCAGATGAAATAAAGCATATCCGTGATTTAGCACAAAAATTAGGGTGCGGTAGTGGTGATGAATGAGCGGTTTTAATTGCCGCGCGCGCCAAGCAAGTCTGATTTAAGCCGCACGACTTTTACTGATCGCTAAAATAGCTTGTGCACATAGGGTTTCGGTTGGCATGCCTGTGGTTTTGCACTGCGCTTCAAGATCGGTCAGTTTGTTCATTACAGAATTGAGGGCAGGCAATGACCATGTATTGAGTTGCCCCTTAAACGCCGCGGATTGTTTGAAAAATATGGGCGGGTTTAGTTTTTTTAACGCAAATTCTTGTTCTAGTCCGTTTTGCATATGTGATTTAACCAAATGTAAGCGACGGAAATGATTTTGCAGGCTTCGCAAAATCGCAACAAAGGCGGTTCCCTCTTCCATTAATGTGGCATAAGCCTTAAAGGCAGCTTTTGCATTGCGTCCTGCAACGGCGTAGATCAGATCGTCAAATCCCTGTGCGCCAGCCGCGCCACATGCCGCCTGTACGTCTGCAATGGAAATGGGCGAAGCCTCTGATCCCTTATAGGTAATGAGCTTATCTAGCTCTGACCTTACCTTTGCTCGGTCACCTGAAATATTGGCGGCAAGCCAACCAACGGCATCATTATCGGCGCGTAAATTGGCCGCCTGAAGTGTTTCACGGATCAGGCGGGATAAATCGCGCTCATCCTCGACATAGCAAGGGATAGCTGCGGCGTTTTTTGCGCTTTCACATAGTTTGCGTAGCGAGGAGCGCGGGCTTAACTCCCCCGCAGAAACAACAACCAAGGCGGACGGGCTTGGGTCTTCGAGATAGTCTTTTAGAAGTTTTGTGATTTTATCACTGCCGTCATCAATTTTGATAAGTCGATCACCGCCCATCATTGAAATCGCCCCTGCTTCATCGCCGAGACGCGCAGGATCGTCATTTAGAATCGATGCAGATAATGCCGCGACATTAAACGGGTCGTGTAAATCCGCAACAACGCTTTTGCCGATAATGTTGCTTCGCTCTGTTACAAGGCCGTTATCCGGGCCGTAAACAAGAATGACCCGCGCCGCTTTATTCGGGCTTTTGACAAAGGGTTCGATGTCTCTAAATGCTAATTTCATAGGGGAAGATTAGGCGAATCTGTGGGTTGCGTCAATTGCATATCAGGGGTGTGAAATGACATTGCCATAATCTCTATTTTTTATTGCGATGCAACGAAAAACTATGTACTGAGGGAATATGATTTTAAGTATAACAGCCGAGCGGGGTTTTTCGGTATGGATCTGACTAAAATTATCAAAAAAAACGGGCAAGGGCGTTCTGTTTTTAATTTCGATCATGTTTTTATGTCAGATATTCATTGGGGTACACATGCCGCGAGGGCAAAGGCGCTTTGTCGGGTTTTGCCAAATATTGAAACCAATCATATGACTTTGGTCGGTGATATTGTTGATGGTTGGCATATGTCACAAAAGAAAAGCTGGAATTTAGGCGCGTATCACAGGCAAGGTATGGCGCATATTTTGCGCATGCAGGCCAATAAAATATACATTCCCGGCAATCACGAAGAAAATTTACGCGGTACAATCAAATCATTCCCACAGCATGATGATAAGGAAATGATGTATCGTAAGCTGACGGATTCACAGCTATTCGATATAAAAGTTATGCATGACATGGATTATACTGATCCCAATGGTAAGCATTATTTTGTGTGCCATGGGGATGAATTTGATCCAAAGCTATACGCCAAAAATGATGGTTTTTGGTATCATTTCGGTGATAAGGCAATCTCGGCATTTGCGCATATTGATCATCGCGTGAATGAGGGGCTTAATCTTGAGGAGTTTTCTAGTTGTGCGCGTTTAAAGGCTGTTTTCAAATTGATTTCTGAGCGGGTTACAGGCGTAAAAGAACGCGCTAGCACTTTTGTAAAATCCAATGGATATGATGGCTTGATTTATGGGCATTCGCATATTTCAGGTTTTGATAAGACAAGCGGAATTGAGCTTATCAATGATGGATGTGGTACAGATGGTGCGCCCGAATTTCTAGTAGTCGCAAATGACGGTGAAAAGGCCATATTAAAATGGCACAAAGATTATTTACGTATTATGCGAGAGGATAATAGCGTTACACATACACCTTGGGCGGCGCTGGATATGAACGGATATGGTGATTTTAATCCACCAATTATTGAAGACGTACACACGCAAAATGTCGATCGTTTATCCCGTATTATGTATCGCATGTGGCCGGGGCAAGATCGGGTTAAAGGCGATCCTATCCCTATTGCACATCCCGCACATGGCTAGGGTTTAGCCACAACATGCTCCAACGCCCAGGCGACCGGCTTCATTTTTAATTTCACGATCAAAAATCATGGAGGCGCATTGATTTGGATTTTCAAACATAGATCCATCATGCATACGTTGAATATTTTTGATGTCTTGCAATGTTGGAAATAACAGGCGGTTTACTTTACCATCTGTGCATCCGCTGCGGCAGATATGCAGCATTGGCGCGGCTTCATCGGTTATATTCATTTCATCTGTGACTGGTTCAATCAAATCGGCAAATTCACGGGCGAATTCTGACATAGTGCCGTTACCATAGGCGACATTAAAGAACGCACCGTTATGATTGCGCGCGGATTTATATGAATCCATAATCGCATTATAATCATCTAAACCATAGCGTAAGAGCAGATCATCAATCGACGCGGCAAAGTCATCATGGAAGGCAAGTGCATTGGTAATGATAAAGGCGGTTTGGTGTTGATGCATACCAACGCCGAACATGCGTGCCTCATATCTGTGGCCTGTAACTGCGCCGTTTGTATCTTTTAGGGTCGCAACTTTGACATCCGGCCATAGGATGCTTTGCGCAAGATAGTAATTGCTCGCGCTGTTAAGGCCGCGCTGTTTTAAGGTGTTAAATGTTACACCCCAATCGCCAGATGGTACGCGGTTTAAAGCGCCATCGCGGTCATAATACATAAAGAGCGGGTTATTCATGGCGTGGTTGATATGGGCATTTACAAATTCTTCGCCGCTTTTTGCGCTGAAGACATAGGGTGGAATGCCACCGCGTCCCTCAGTTAAGCCGGCATGGCGCAAGGTCATACCAATATGCCCAGCATGAGGTTTGCCCTCACTAAAGGCGCTGCTGTTATCGGTCAGCAAGAATAGAAAAGGCGCAAGGGCATAAAGGCGGCGGATGTTTTTATGCATATGATCCATGTCATATGGACTGACAGAAACTTGATTGGATTTGCACACCGCGAAATATTGTACGCATTTACGCATATCTTCACGATAGGGCGCATACATGATTTTGTAACGCTCCACATCGACAATACGGCTGAGGAGCTCATCGGCGGTTTTATCGGGAAGCTCTTGAAAATACGAGCGTTTCAGGCCTATATTTTCTGCCTTATCCGATAGGATTTTAATCTTTTTATTGAGGTCATCCATAACGGATTTCATATTTTTGAAGGAGGCGGCAAAACTGGCGACCTCTAATAATTCGCTGGTTGGCTCATTATGAACAAAATCGACATCAGGCAAAACCGCCGCTGTTGCGTTTTTTAATACGCGATTTTGGCACAGGCTCATCGCGGTGAGATCATCTGAGGAAGGATCGAAAAAGGAAAGCTCAATCTCTATACCTGATTTGGCATTGTTTTTACCAACACCCGTATAAAGAGAGGCAACATCTTGCGCTGTGTTGATTTCTGTTAAATCATCCGCTCTAACCTCTGACATTGGCTGAAACCCTCGTTCTTTTTATTAAGAATTTACTATAGTGCTATCTTATTCTTTTTACAAACATGAAGGGTTACAAAAGTGTGTATTTTTTTTCATCATAAAAAATGCCGTCACTTGACAGCTTGGCAGGAATGCCCCATATCTTTGTTATGACTTATGATCCACATTTCGACTATGCGAATGCCCAAAAATGGCGCGGTACAACCATTATATCTATCCGCAAGGGTGATCAGGTGGTGATCGCCGGTGACGGACAGGTATCTATGGGACAAACTGTCCTGAAGGGTAATGCCCGTAAAGTGCGCCGTTTAGGCCGTGATAACAATATTATTGCAGGCTTTGCAGGTTCAACCGCCGATGCATTTACATTATTCGAACGTTTAGAGGCAAAGTTAGAAGCGCATCCCGGGCAATTAACCCGCGCCTGTGTGGAGTTGGCCAAAGATTGGCGCACCGATAAATATTTGCGCAAATTAGAGGCGCTCATGGCGGTTGCGGATAAGGAAACCTCACTTATCCTTACGGGGAATGGCGATGTGGTAGACCCGCAAGACGGTATTATAGGTATCGGCAGTGGCGGCAATTATGCTCTGGCGGCGGCGCGCGCATTATACGATCAAAAAGACCTAAGCGCAGAAGACATCGCCCGAAAATCCTTGAAAATAGCCGCTGATATTTGTGTTTACACGAATGAGAATATCACGCTCGAAATGCTTTAAGCAGAGAGCTTTTTATTTGTATGTTAAATATATCAAGTACAGGTATTATTGGTATATATGACGATGAATATTGAGATAAAAAAAGCATTAGATTCATGTGTTTCATTTGAAAACACAGAGCATATTTTACAAACATAAGATTTGAATGGATTAAAGGCTATTCAAGCGCCTGATATTCAAGCCGTGATATGGCCCGCGCAATATCAAGATTTTTCTATGAAACAGTATTTAGAAAATCTTTTAAATGAGGAAGATGCTCATACATCTAATGCGCGTCATACGATAGAAATGCTATTTAATAAAAATACATCATATCGCTTTTTTTCAGTCAGCCATTAAAGCGTTTATTCAAAGAGGCAGCAGCCTTAGATTTTTATGACAAAACCTAGATAGAGCATTTCATGATTTGGTTAAAATCCAAAATATTAGTACAGGCATGCCATTAAAAAATCTTGAGCTTTGGTTAAAGACATCTTACTTGAATGATGATTCCGACGAATCATTGATTTTCACAGATAAAAATAATGATACATCATTTCAAATGCATAGTGATCAACGTCAAATATATTCACTGGTAAAGAATAGTAAATATTCGGGTACATAGTTCATTATCGATATGTTGTCAGATACAGAAAGGCAGGACCTTATTAATGCACCACTTTCTGATCAGGTATCTCTTCGTGATGCCTATCGGATTGGGCAGATTGGTGCGAATGATATTATGGTCTTTGCGGGTGATAGGGCTTGTGAAATTTCTTCTACAAAGAAAGGGCTTATCCATGGTGCTCCAATTCCTAAATTAGGTGAAACAAGGAGATCTGTTTTTATTGATCTTGGGAGATATTTGGGTGAAAGATATGATGGGCTTGAATATTAAGATTTAATTTTAATGATTGTCATCCTCATTATCCTCATCAATATCATGTTTAAAGCCGCCTGTACGTATGGCGGAGAAGATGAAGCCTGCGGCCAATGCGCCTAGGGTTACGATCAATGACGTCGCCGCGGATATATGGTATTCACCCAATTGGTTCAAATCACAAAATGCATTGTAGAATACTTTAAATCCAATAAAGGCCAATACAAATGATATGGCATATTTCATAAGGTCAAAGCGATCAATAATATTTTCAACAGCAAAGAATAGCGCACGCAGCCCCAAAACGGCAAAAACGTTACTTGTGAAGACAATAAACGGGTCAGTGGTGATGGCCAATGCCGCGGGGATACTGTCTACGGCAAAGATAACGTCGCTGATTTCGATGATAATAAGTGCAAGAAATAAAGGGGTGAATACGAATTTTGATTTGCCTTTAACTGTTTTTTCTTCTTCTTTGCTTAATTTATCACGGCGCACCATAAAGCGGTTTCCATGTATTTTTGTAGTCAAGGGAAAGCGTTTTTTTACAAATACAACAAGGGGCTTTTCTTCGAAATTTCCAACGTCATCATCGTCATTCACCAACATCATTTTGATGCCTGTATAGATAAGGATGGCGGCAAAAATAAATAACACCCATGTAAATTCATGCACAATTGCCGCGCCTGCGCCAATCATAATACCGCGCAAGATAACAACGCCAATAATTCCCCAGACCAGAACGCGGTGCTGATATTGCCGTGGAATAGAGAAGGCGGTGAAAATTACGGACATAACAAATAAGTTATCAAGAGACAGGCTTTTTTCAATAACATAGGTCGTATAATAAAGCATCGCGCGTTCCGCGCCGAAATGATGCCAGATGATTAAACCAAATGCGAGACCGGCCGCTATATACCACGCGCTTAAGATAAGGCTTTTGCGAAAACCAATAATGGATTCGCCGTCTTTATTAAAAAGTTTGAGGTCTACGAAAAGAAGAAAAGGGACGAGAGCGAAAAATATTGCCCAATCTGTGAGTTCCATAAAATTATCCTTGAAATAATCATTTTGTTGGTTTTACCACGGAAGTGGTAATGTGACCATAAAAATTGGTATAATTAGGGCTTAGATATTTTTTCAAAGACGACGGGTGTGCTGTGAGGGAGAAGACCGTTGCTTTCAAAATCTGAAACAAGCTCTCCTGCCGCTATGACAGGGCTAAACTCGTCGCCTTCATGGATAACAATAGCGTAACTTATTTTATGGAGTGCCATATCTGTCATATTGGTAATATTGATTATGGGGTAATTCATACGGAGCGCTTTTCCATCCCATTTTCCGATATATTGCTTTTCTAAGAGCGGGCGTACATAGAGTGTATCGGCTGTATCCTCTCTGGTAACAAAGGGCACGCTTTTATTTGCCGCAATTTTGTTTTTCAAATCATCGGTGAGCTCAAGGTCAGGGTCTATCCTTGCAATATTCTGTCCGGCACGTACACTGGGCATATAGCTGTAGATATATATATGTCCGGATGTTTCTATTGTGTTGTCGGGAATGTCGATGTTGAGCGCGTTATCTTCAAGCGTAAGATCAATTTGCACAAGCTTATCTAAAGCCCCAAGCGGTAATGCAGATTTTATGTCTTTTGCATAGGCAACCCATTTTCCATTAATAACAATTGTCGGATTTTTATAGCCCATTGCATCGAGGCGTTTTGCATATGCCTTACCATTATTGATGCACTCGCTTCGGGCATATTTCAGATCGCCACTGCTGCCTTCAATGCGTCCTCGGCAATTCAGAACAATCAAGTTTTTATGTGTTTTTAAAAGCTCTGTTATTTGTTCTTGCGCCGCAGGATCGTCGCTGCAATTTGTTTCACCAAATATTTCAAGAAGAACAGGGGATGCTTGTACGTGATGCGGAATGATTGTGATATATGAAAGTGTCATCAACAGTGATGCGGTTTTTATGAATTTATGCATGAGAGAACCTCTTTAAAAATCAGAACAGCGACCATTAACGTCC
>CAXBFT010000036.1:0-13341 GCA_963974945.1 uncultured Alphaproteobacteria bacterium | reverse complement strand
GGTGCAATTAATTACCATGGTGACGGATCATCTGCCGCCAATACAGGCGTAGAGCTAGAGGCCGTCATAGAAGACACCGAAAACGCCGCCAATCATATATTAGATGCCGCAGACCGCATTGCATCCTATGTAGATAGTGAAAAAGACTGGACCAGTGAATCAGGCCAGGCGGAGCTTCGCGATAAAATTCGTAATGATATTCAGGAAATCTTGATGGCTTGTACATTTCAGGATCTTACCGGCCAACGTATCCGTAATACACTAAACAACCTGCATAGTATCGAAGAGCGCCTAAGCTCAACCTTTGAACGTTTGGGCATTGATGTCCAAACCAACCAAAGCGCCATACAACAACAGGTTCAAAAAGCCTCCTCTCAAAACGAAGTTGATGACATCTTTTCAACAGCAAAAGAAGAAAGCGGCAAAGCAGCATCACAAGATGATATAGACGGCATGTTTGATTAAGCCTGCCCTCCCCGACAATAAAATATAATTCTTTAAATCAAAGCCTCTTAGAAGCTTTGATTTTTTTTATCTACCCCATTGCCTTTACTGTATTGGCAGAACTACAAAATTCCGCATAATTTTTGTTAACAAAATTAATAAACCTCATCAAAATGCCTGTCATATTGATGATACTTGCAACAAAATCCTGCGATTTATTCCCTAAAAATAAAAAAAATAAAAAAAAGTTTTAGCACCATCACTCACCCCTCATAGAGCGCGCCAAGCCCAGATATACATAAAAAATACACAAAAATAATAAGTAAATGTATAAATATCAAATATATAAAATTTTATATAAATTTTATTAAAGTATTCGACAAAGTAAAAATAAGAATTACTTCGAATTTTATGTATAATTAAAAACTCCTTTACTTGAAAACCGTATTGTTAACTTAACAAAGGGACAAGTAAATGAGCTACGCATATAATCAGAACAGTCAAAAACAAGCAGCATTCGGAGCGATCCAATCACTTATGAATGAATTGCAGACTTTGGCGCCCCACCCTGATTGCCCTCAATATAACGGCCCTTTGTTCGTTCAAAACAATCCCCACTTCAAAGCGTCAAACGACCATGATGGTATGCTTGGCAGTATGATAATGGAAACACTACTGGGTACAGCTGTATCAGAAGCCGTATCAGAAGCATTTGGCAGCTGGACCCAGAGTGTTGAAGGTTTTGACGCAGCACAAGCTCTTGAATGCTATAGCGAATATATCTCTGACATTGAGGAAAGCACACAAAGAAGTGCGGCACATGGCCAAGGAACAATGGCACGTTTGGCCGGTAAATCAATCGCCAGTAACTTCAACATGCGCTCTAGCATCAGCCCAGAGCTACAAGCTTTCTACAATGACATGCCACGCCGCATGAATATCGAGCGTAATCTTTCTTATTACGCAAAACAAATTGCAGAAATCGAAGCACAAACACCAACTTACCAACAAAATGCTCCACGTTTCGCTGCATAATATAATCCTTTGTCTTTATTCTTTTCATAGAGCTATGCTATGATGCACAAGTAATCACAACGTCTTGGCCATTCAGAATGAATATTGACACCTCATTACTTCGCGAAAAATTCGTTATCAAGGAAAAAACCGTCAGCGCGCGCCATAAGCGCCTCACCATCATTGCGCCCAGTACACGCATGCGCATTGCCCTTCAATCCGGTGGACTGCCCACGGAAGATGTTATTATACGCACAAATAACATGCATTCAGTAACGCGCATGGTGGCACAAATCATCAATAACTATGAAAAACATGGTCCGATCATGCCTCGGCTCCATAATATTGACTGGCCTGATCTATGGGATCATTGCCTTAGCCCGTATGAACGCCTGTATAACCCCGAAAGATGGGTGAGCGTTTATTTCAAGGGAAAGCGCATATTTCAGGCAGGAAAAACCCACAGCTTCCTTGATGTTATTGAGCAATGCGATGCGCTCAATAAAAGTAGCTATGAAAAATCAATAAAACTCGCACAGGATGCCTTTTTAAAGGCGGGAAAAGACGTGGACATCGACTATGACAGTAACGTGGCACTGGTCGCGGTTATCGCCCCAAGCAACGCAAGATGCAGCTTGATTCTACGTGGCCCCGATAAAACAACTACTTTTAACTATTCGATAAAACCTTCCGGCGCGGATCATAAAATCAATACAGCACAGGGCCTAAGCAGCGCCGCTGATTTTCTTGAAGGAATGCAGCTCTCTTATAAGATTGGCTTTAATACCAAAAAGCTGGAGCTGGGCTTGATTCAAAAAGCCTCAGACGAAGACAAGGAAACCCGCGCAGCAAGAAGCAGGCTCAATGATATTAGCGCCCAAATTAACGGCATGGAAAACCGATATATCGTGCGCTATCGCCCTGAACGTCCAAAGTTCGACCTTATCATCGGCGAGACAGAAAAATATTTTGCTAAGCAACTCGATCCCGCAGACGCAAATAAAATATGATCACTGTTTACATACAAAACAAGGCCTTAGCCCTGTTTTTTGACCTGCACCAAAAAATCATGTAGAAGATACCCCAAGTAAAGCGCCAATGACGAGGCAAAAGGGACAAGATTTTCTATGGCGAAAAAAGGCAATCAGTCATATTCAAGCAGCGCAAGCATCTATAGACAGCGCGGAAGGCAATATGACACCTCCAAAAACCAAAATGTATTCAATCAACTTAATGCGCGCCAAAGAGACACGCAAAGCGCAACAATGTCTTACTCTGCGAGCTATAAAATAAACAACTATACCGGCGGCGGCAGACTTGACGATGAAACCCCGTCCCTTACCTCAAACCGTGGCTATGCGGTTTGGAGCCATATTGACGATGAAACCCCCGAAGATAAGGCACATGCGCGCAGCTTCATTAAATTACAGGAAATATCCGCAGCGGGTGTGGCACTTGTCGGCACGTTAGGTTGGGCGGGCGGCTTGTTCAACACCACTGAGGCCACGGCATTAATCGCAACAGGCGGCGGCAATGTTGCCCGTAATGAGGGATGGTGGCAAAGCGTCCAGCACCTCCCCCAAAATCTTGGAAAAATCATGGCATATCCCGCGCTCAAATCGGCGGAAACCATGTATAATATCGCCTATGCCCTGCCCGATAAAAAAGAGGGCATGACAAAGAAAGAGCGCAAAGCCACAAAGCCCGACATCTATGAGCGTACCCAAAAATGGCTCATCCATAAAGGCCGCAAAACCGAGCGCATAGCCGAGCTTAAAAAAGCCGCCATTGAAAAAATTGCCGCGCACCCTGTTGGAAAAGATATTCTCGAAACGAAAATAAGTGCGTTCTTCCTTGGCTTGGGCGCGGCCGTCCACATCCCACAGGCAAAGATGGGATGGGATATATATCAGACAACGGGTGATATGAATGGCCATCTAAGCGGCGCGGTGGTTGCCGGTGTATCCTACGCCGCCATGTCCGCCCTCACCCTTTCCGAAGTTCCACGCCTGAGAGAGATTTATAATCGCACAAAAAACAATGTAAATATGTCATGGCTCCATGATGATCGTCACATGACCATTGGGCATAATGCCAATGGTCGATACGTCATGGATACATTAAGCATGTTACCACTGGCAGGCTTTACCTATAAGGGTTTGGCTTATATGGGCGAAACACTGCATATTTATGACTGGACGGCATTGGCCAAAGACCCTGCATCTCTTGCAGATTCAAAAATCGTTGCCGCCCTAAGCGACCCGACTTGGCAAGGCATGTTTGATGCCGTAACCACAACTGATTACTCAAACGCCATGCTTGCCACCGCCTCACTTGCCATGCTTGGCCTTGGCGCGGCCTTTGCAAAAAGCGGTATTGGTGAATTTAACCATCAACATGGCGAAAAAGTTAAATACCTGAACCGCGTCTTATTTAAAAACCCCATCAATAATGCGGCCTATGACCTGTGCAGAACATTTGAAACGAATATTATTGATAATGCGCCTTTAGACTATATCAAAAACCGTTGGTATTTAGACATTGGACCCAAACTGGGGGCATCCTTGCCGGAATGGGTTGTAAACACGCCCTATAAAGACCGCAAAGAATTCGAAGCACGCGAAGAGGCTACAATTGCCCTCTCTCCCAATAAATGTATTCTCATCAATCCGTCTGATTTCTTAGATAATAAAAGCTCTGATATACGGAGCAAATTTTCTAATGAGAGTGCGCCAAGCGAAGAGACAACAATACATATGGATCAAGATAACAATGAACCCCTCAAAACTCCGCCTACACAAGAAAACGAACCGACATAGATCAGCCTTGTAACCCAATAGAACTGAACGTCGCGTTATTTTGATTATCAATAGAGCCAAGATTTAGTGGAGTGTCACGCTCAACTTTTGCATCAATAAGAACAGAGTCGGCTTGAACATTATTATTAAAGCTAGATGCTATAACGTTGCTTTCATATGCAATGTCCTGACTGCCTTGAATGATATAATCCGCAGGCTTATCAACCAGAGCATAGGTTACCGCGCCGCCATTAATACCCTCTACATAGTTTTTAGAGCCCGCGTCACCATTCATCGCTTGGGTATTATCCAAATCATCAGACGAGCTAACCTCATTTGATGCGGGTGCATCAGAAGGGGATTGCTCAAATTCGAGTTGGTCATCTTCTTCCTCTTGCCCTATTCTTCCAAAGACTTGCTTCATCACTTTATCACCCAGCTCACCAGGCATATCCAAATCAAGCAACAAATGGCGAACGGCCTCGCGGTTACTGTCAAAGCTGCCTGCCTCAACCAAAGCTAACCCCTTATAGTACAAACTATCTGATATACCTTTTACGCTTCTAAAAGAGAGATCCCCACCATCATATTCTTCTTGGATTTCATCAATATAACCATCGACAACAAGCTTTAAATCTAAAGGTGATAATTTAAAATCACCGCCATCATGACCTTTAAAGTTTAAATTAAGCTGAATCAAAAGATTAGCGCGATAAAGATTATCAACCAGCTCTTCGGTTTTAATCTCGCTACCACTCTCAGTCGTCCTCTCTAATGCCTCAAAAGGTATAATCTGTGATGAAGGTTCTTCACTATCATCACTCTTGATTTTCATGGATAGAGCAATATCACTCTTATTTTTCAAAGCCGTTTCGATAACATCTTTGATATATGAGTGGCTTATATCGCCGCCCATAACCAACTCAACCGGTTCTTTAGAAACCTCAGCAACCATTAGAAAACACTCCTGAACCCCGTATTTTTTTATTTTTATATTATTATGTAATGTTAAACATACAGTTTAATATGCCCTAAGCCAAGTAATTTTAAAAAATCACGTGATAAAAAAACAGCGCAGAAAGTCGGATTTTATACCAAATTTCTGCGCTGTAATGTTCATTATAAGAACAATATTTAAAGATTACGCCGCCAGTTGACGCAACACGTAATGCAAAATCCCACCATTTTTGAAATACTCAAGCTCATCCAACGTATCAATACGGCAAAGCAAGGTTACCTCTTGCTCTGATCCGTCTTGATAATGGACGGTCATATTCATCTTCTGTGCAGGTTTCAAACCATCTGATATTCCCATAATGGAAAAACGCTCTGTTCCGTTCAAATTCAGGGTTTTACGATTTTTGCTGCCTGAAAATTGAAGCGGCAAAACGCCCATTCCAATCAGATTAGAACGGTGAATACGCTCAAAACTCTCGGCGACAACGGCTTTCACACCAAGAAGGCGTGTTCCCTTTGCGGCCCAGTCACGGCTTGAACCCGTACCATATTCCGCGCCCGCAATCACCACTAAGGGCAAGCCCTCGGCCTGATATGCCATAGATGCGTCATAAATGCTCATTTGTTCACCCGTTGGAACATGCTTGGTAAAGCCGCCTTCAACACCGTCCAACATTTCGTTTTTAATACGAATATTGGCAAATGTTCCGCGCGTCATAACCTCGTCATTCCCACGACGAGAGCCATAAGAGTTAAAATCAACAGATGATACATTATGATCCGTCAGATAATGTCCGGCCGGAGCATCTTTCTTAATCGCACCTGCGGGGGAAATATGGTCAGTCGTAACAGAATCCCCAAGAATAGCCAAAGCATAAGCATCCTCAATATCTGCAACATCTCCATAATCCTTGCTCATCCCCGTAAAAAATGGCGGGTTACGCACATAAGTCGAACTATCAACCCAGTCATAGGTCTGGCCTGACGCATTGCCGCCAATGGCTTGCCATTCTTTCGGGCCTTTAAACACATCGCCATAACGCTCTGTAAACATCGCAGGGGTCAGGCAGAATGCCACCGTATCGGCGATTTCCTTATTGCTTGGCCAGATGTCTTTCAAATACACATCCTTACCGTTTTTATCTTGTCCCAATGGCTCTTTCGTCACATCAATACGCATCGAACCCGCAATCGCATAGGCCACCACCAAAGGCGGAGAGGCCAAATAATTCGATTTCACATGCGGCGAAATGCGCCCTTCAAAATTACGGTTCCCTGAAAGGACGGCCGTCACATTCAAATCACCCGCATCAACGGCATTGCCAATCGGCGTATCCAATGGCCCCGAATTTCCAATACATGTGGTACAGCCATAGCCAACCGTATCAAAACCAAGCGCGTTCAAATCATCTTGCAAGCCCGCTTTTTCCAGATACTCGGTCACAACCTGTGATCCGGGGGCCAGAGAGGTTTTCACCCAAGGCTTCACGGTCAGGCCAAGCGCATGCGCCTTACGCGCAACAAGCCCCGCCGCCACCATCACCGATGGGTTTGATGTGTTGGTACAGCTGGTAATCGCCGCAATCACAACATCACCATTATCAAGCGTATAATCCGCACCATTAACTGGTACTGATTTATGCTCAGGCACTAATTCCTCAAACGCCGCCGATGCCTTAGATAGAGCAATGCGGTCTTGAGGGCGTTTCGGCCCTGAAATTGCCGGTTCAACATCGCCTAAATCAAGATGCAGGCTTGTGGTGAATTCAGGCTCTGGCGTTGTAGAATCGCGCCACATGCCTTGTGCCTTTGCATATTGTTCAACGATTTTCACGCGATGCGGATCACGGCCTGTGAATTCCAAATAACGGATCGTCTCTGCGCTGATCGGGAAGAACCCACATGTCGCGCCATATTCAGGTGCCATATTCGCAATAGTCGCCTGATCGGCCAAGGAAAGGTTATCCAAACCATTCCCATAAAACTCAACAAATTTACCAACAACGCCAAGCTCACGCAGCATCTCAACAACGCGTAAAACAAGGTCAGTCGCGGTTGCGCCCTCTGTCATTTCACCGGTAAGTTTAAATCCGACAACTTCGGGGATAAGCATCGATACGGGCTGGCCTAACATTGCGGCCTCGGCCTCAATCCCGCCAACACCCCAACCAAGAACAGCCAAGCCGTTAATCATTGTTGTATGTGAATCCGTTCCCACCAAAGTATCAGGATAAATCACGTTTTTCGCAGAGTCTTTATCATCGGCGTCCATCCATACAGTTTGCGCCAGATATTCCAAATTCACCTGATGGCAAATCCCTGTACCCGGTGGCACAACACGGAAATTATTAAACGCACCCTGCCCCCATTTCAAAAACTCATAACGCTCTGCATTACGTTCAAACTCACGCTCCACATTATGCTGGAACGCACCGGGAGAGCCATATTCATCCACCATCACAGAGTGGTCAATCACCAAATCACACGGGACAAGCGGGTTAATCTTTTTCGGGTCACCACCCAACGCCACCATGGCCTCACGCATGGCCGCCAAATCAACAACCGCCGGAACGCCTGTGAAATCCTGCATCAATACGCGCGCAGGACGATAGGCAATCTCATGCGTGGATTTTTTATTCTCAAGCCACCCTTGAATGGCCTTAACATCTTCAACCGTAACACTGCGCCCATCTTCATGGCGAAGCAAGTTTTCCAACAAAACCTTCAATGTATATGGAAGGCGCGTCACATCACCGATGCTTTTCGCGGCCTCTTCCAATGAGAAATAGTCGTATTCTTCGCCCTCAACCGTCAATATTTTACGTGTTTTGAGTGAATCGTGTCCTGTGCGTGCCATTTTAAAAAACCCTGTGTGAAAAAATCGTTTGAACAAACTCGAGTGAATTCTCATCGAGAGTGTACACTATTACAGGCAAAGGGTTAATAATGAATTTACAAACCATCGCTTTTTGTATGCATGCTTCATTTTTTTATAGAGATTAAGCCTTTTTTATACAAATAAGCCTGATTTTTTATTAAATACTCCATCATTTTGCCACATTTGGCAGGTATATTAATAATAGATAATTAGAGGATGTCCCTTATCAGGACACATTAGAAAAGATTTTTGTTTCCTCGTAATTTTATTCGCTTACTTACAAAATGCTTACACCGCTGCTTCCCCAAGCAGCGGTTTTTTGTTGGACGAACCAGAAAACATAATGATTTTTTCCTCAGACGCGCTTATAGTCTTAAACTCACAGATCATTGGAATTTGGACGTAAAGAGCATGAGCAAGCGCAGAAGAACAGCAATCATCCAAGCAGGAATAGGCGAAGACCCGGCACATCATGCGGTGATACCGCCGCTCTACCTCTCCTCTACCTTCGAAATTGATGGCATTGGCCATACACCTGAATTTCAATATTCGCGCACCAAAAACCCGACCCGCGACCAACTCGCCCGCGTGATGAATGAGCTTGAAGGCGGTGTGGGTGCGATTATTACTTGCTCCGGTATGGCGGCAACGACCTTGATCGTGCATTTATTAAACCCTGATGATGTTTTATTTGCGCCGATGGATTGCTATGGCCGCGCCTATCGCTTGCTTGCGACCTTGGCGGATAAGGGGCATTTCCGCCTGAAATTTATCGACCAATATAATCAAGATGCCATTGATCAGGCCTTTGCCGAAAATACGCCGAAAATGGTCTATATCGAAACCCCATCAAACCCCGTCATGCGCATCGCCGATATAAAATCCCTTGCCGCACGCGCAAAAGCCGTGGGCGCGATGACCGTGGTGGATAACACCTTCCTATCCCCCATGCTGCAACAACCTTTATCCTTGGGCGCGGATATTGTCTTTCACTCAACCACCAAATTCCTGAATGGACATAGCGATATTGTCGGCGGGTGCGTTGTGACCAATGATAAGGGCATTTATACCGATCTTGAGTTTTGGGCAAATTCCCTTGGCGTGATCGGCGCACCATTTGACAGCTTTATGACCCTGCGCGGCATGCGCACGCTAGAGCTTCGGGTTCACCGCGCGCAGGAAAATGCCGAAAAGCTTGCCGCCCTGCTTAATGATCATCACAGCATTGAAACAGTTTACTATCCCGGCCTTTCCACGCATCCCGGCCATGACATCGCCAAAGCGCAGCAAGAAGGCTTCGGCGCAATGCTCAGCTTCACCCTTAAAGGCGGTTTGGATGCGGCAAAACGCTTTGTTGATGCCCTTGATGTCTTCCGCCTCGCGCAATCCTTGGGCGGCACGGAAAGCTTAATCAACCACCCTGCAACCATGACCCATGTTTCCATGGGTGAAGAGGCGCGCATAAAGGCAGGCGTTACCGATTCCCTCTTACGCATTTCTGTAGGGGTGGAGCATATTGACGACCTGAGCGATGATATAATACAAGCTTTAAACGCGGTGGCTCATCCATGAATAAAATCATCTACCTTATCCCTGTCTTTGCCTTGATGCTTCTCGGTGTTTTTTTCTATGCGCACAATAATCCCAATCCCAAGGCATTGATGATCTACAAACCGATCCCCCCCTTCTCAACCGAGCGCCTATGGGTTAAAGATTCAAATTTCACAGATAAAGATCTGCCCGCGGCTCCGCATATCGTTCACTTCTTTTCAACATGGTGTGCGGCCTGCCAAGAAGAACATGAGCTGATTATGCAGCTTGCAAAAATCCACAATATTCCGATCTATGGCATTGCCTATCGAGATGCCCCCGAAGATGTACAAAAATTCCTCTCGGACAAGGGAAACCCCTATATAGCCACCTCCCTTGATAGAAGTGGTGAGAATGCCAGAATATGCAAACTCAAAAGAACACCATCAACGTATGTCATTGATAAGCATAAGCAAATTCGCTATCAACATGATGGCGCGCTATCAAAGCAACACCTTACAAAAATCGTGTTACCGATTATAGAAATCCTAAAACAAGAAAAATAGAATTCCCCCAGACAGAAAGACCGTTACAATATGCCCAATATCATCCTTGTACTTATTATCGGCGGCGGCCTTGCATTGGCATTGATGCCTGTGGTTGGAAAGCGCTCTCGCATTGCGGCTTATGCGCTTATGGTCGTTCTGCCGCTTTGCACATTGGGGCTGTATTTGACATTTATCCCGCTGCCAAGCACACAAATTACAAGAGAACAAGCACCGCCATCACCATCGCAAATCGCCGTCAATACACAGGACGAAGCCACCTTACAAAAGGCGGTTAATGATGCCCCCGATAACCTAAAGGCTGCATTGGATTTAGGTGGATATTATGTGGAACAAGATCAATATAAAAAGGCGCTTGAGACCTTATCAGCCGCTGAAAAACACCATCCTGCACATGCCGATATTGCCCTGCAACGCACGGCTACAATTTTTGCACGCGGCCTGCATGAGGCAGAAAATCAGGACTATGAAACCGCGCTGGATTCCCTGTGGGATGCGCGCAAGATTGCGCCTGAAGGTACGCCGTTTCTTATGGATTTGGATAATTTTATTATCATCATCTCGCGCCAATTTGACGAAAGCGAAGGCCGCTTTATAAAAGAGGATAAAGAATAAAAGAAACAGGAATAAACCCAGCCTCTATTTTAATATATCCGCATAAATCTGGGCTTTTTTCTTCTCAAAAAGCGGGCATTTATCATCAACGCTTTCATATTCTTCTAAACTATCCACTTCGCGCTGGCGCTCTTGCCGCTCAATACCAAGCTTTTGATATTCCAGCTCAAGAATTTGTGCGACCACGCGCTGCATCTTTGCACTCACCTCATTTGTACGGGCGGCATCAAAAGGGCCAGCCTCAAAACCACGGCTTTTAAGCTCCTTCATCAATTTCTGACCAATAAGGCGCGCATATTTGTTAACAATCTCACGATCAACACGCACATGCTTAAGCTCATGCCCGATAACTGCCTTACGCATACACGGATCCATGTAAATTTCCTTGGCAATCACGATGGTTGGCTCAATATACAGATTAACATCAATTGTTTTATACCAAATACAGGCGGCATTACTCCGCGAAAAGACGCTCTGCTCCAATCGCACTTTTTGCTCCAACCCGATACGACCACTCATATAGGCTTGCGTTACAGTTTTTCCATGGAACGAATATGGATCAACCGTATCAACCCTTTGCCCCTGAATTTCCTTAAGCGTCATAGAGCTATCATATTTAACGGCCTCGGTGCGAGGAATGACATTGATGTTGGTGGCATTATGCGTCGGACAAGACAAGCTTTGCCCCGCCAGAATTAATAAAGATGACACAGTAATAGGATCAAACCCAAACATTAAAATTCCCCGCTCACGCTATATTATAGCAAATAAAGTAAAGAAAAAGCTAACTCCCATTTCTGCCACCACATCTTATAAAATCAATAATAAGGCAATATGCTCTTTCACTCTGTCACTAAAACCGATATAAGATGTAAAAACAACCACATAAATTAAGGGTAGACCATGTTTCTTATCGGATCGATCATCGCGTTTTTTGTACATCTATTTATTCTCATCATTATCGTGCAGGTTGCTTTGAGTTGGCTTATCGCTTTTGACATCATTAATTCTGAAAATGAGGCCGCGCGCAATCTGACCGCACTGACAAAAAAATTTACTGATCCGGTCTACACACCGCTTCGTAAATATATTCCGCCCATTGGTGGCATTGATATTACGCCGATGATTGTGATTATTGGCCTACAAATCATTGTGGGCTTGCTACTCCCTCATCATTACTAAATCAAATAGAGTATAAGAATATGACACATATTATTGACGGCAAAGCCATTGCCAGCGCCTTAAAAGACCAAATCGCCGAACAAACCGCCACAATGGCGCGCAAGCCGGGTTTGGCCGTGATCCTTGTCGGTGATGACCCTGCCTCGCATGTTTATGTCCGAAATAAAATCAAAGCCTGTGAGCAAGCGGGCATTAAAAGCTTTGAATCGCGCCTTGATGCGCATGTTTCAAATGCGGAAATCGCCGCAGAGATTGAGGCATTTAACGATAATGATGCGGTTGATGGCATCTTGCTGCAACTTCCGCTTCCTGCGCATCTCAACAGTGACAGACTGATCCAGATGATTGCGCCTGAAAAGGATGTTGACGGACTGACCTTACAAAATATTGGCGCTTTGGTTGCGGGTATTGACGGGCTTGTCCCCTGCACACCACAGGGCAGCATGCTTCTGATTAAATCTGTTATTCAGGATTTATCCGGTTTAAATGCCGTGGTCATCGGCCGATCGCTCCTTTTCGGAAAACCAATGGCGCAACTCCTCCTTGCGGAAAACTGCACGGTTACTACGGCCCACTCACGCACAAAAGACCTTGAGAGCGTTTGTAAAAATGCCGATATTCTTGTTGCCGCGGTGGGCAGAGAGAAAATGGTGAAAGCCAGTTGGATCAAAAAGGGCGCATGTGTGATTGATGTCGGTATTAACCGTATGGAAAATGGAAAGCTTTGCGGTGATGTTGATTTTGACGCAGCCTTCAATGTTGCTGGTGCCATCACCCCTGTCCCGGGCGGCGTTGGCCCGATGACGATTGCTTGTTTGCTGCAAAACACTTTAAAAGCGGCGCAAAAAGGCGATGATAAAGACCACCTCCCTGATTTAGGCATGTAATTTTAGCATGCTATAAAAAATAGCGTGATGCTCTATTACATGCATCACGCAAAATTATCCGCCCCCTAAAAACAATAAAATGCCTAATACACCATCATGGCAAAGATTGTATATCCCTTTATATCTTTGAGTTTTGCCTGCTTTAATAAAAAGGCATTATAAAAGTCAATGCGTGACTTACCTGATATCATGACCTCAGGATAAAAAACCTGATATACAAACGGGTTTTCGTAAACATGCATTAAAAAACGCTCATTCGAATCCAACCAACCACGCAATACAATCAAAAATGTTTTAACGATCAGTTTGTTTTGTTTAAAGGCCGTACGATCGGCGAATGGCATACTTTTATCTTTTTCAATAATCTCTTCCATTTCCTTGATCTCTTGTTCAAGATGATCTTTCCAATAATCGGCTATAACCGTGGCTTTGCGAACATTTTTGATTTGCTGAACAAGATTTTCGTCATC
>CAXBFT010000035.1:0-13441 GCA_963974945.1 uncultured Alphaproteobacteria bacterium | reverse complement strand
CCATACCAATGCCAAGCTCATCCTTAACGGCGTTCACAATGCCGTCACTGCCACAAAGCCAACATGGCGTGGTGGTACAGAATTGAACAAGATATTTGCCAACGGGCGCGGTATTATACATTGAATAAAATGAAGCAACTTCATAGACCTTAACCGCAGGCATATCAAGCATTACAGCAATTTCATCCATCGCCGCGCGCGGTATCCATCCACCATATGGCGGGTTTACTTTTGCGCCCTCTTCGCCGACCTGACGCTGCGCCAGATCAAGTAAAGGCATCACAGCTGATTGCTGCTTCCCTTCCGGGTAGAGATTGATAATTTCCTTTGCCTTTTTGGTGAATGCTTTATTGAATTCAAAGCTTTCAGGCTGGTAATCTGCGTGTAAATCAAATGGTTTTTTCATAGTTATCTCTAACGGTCAATTTCCCCGAAAACAATGTCGAGTGATCCAATAATGGAAACAGTATCTGCAAGCTGATGCCCTTTACTCATAAAGTCCAGAGCTTGTAAATGTGGGAACCCCGGAGCGCGTATGCGGCAACGATACGGCTTGTTCGATCCATCAGAAACCAGATGGACACCAAACTCACCTTTTGGTGCTTCTACCGCGGTATAGGTCTCACCGGCTGGCACATGGAATCCTTCGGTAAAGAGTTTAAAGTGGTGAATCAACGCCTCCATAGAGTTTTTCATCTCTGCGCGGGGCGGCGGTGTCACTTTATAATCATTAGCACGAACATAACCTTCAGGCATTTTTTCAATGGCTTGCTTCATAATTTTAAGAGATTCGTAAATCTCGGCAACGCGCACAAGGTAACGTGCATAACAATCGCCAGTTTTACCAATTGGAATATCGAAATCAAGCTCTTCATACACTTCATAAGGCTGGCTCTTGCGTAGATCCCACGCTATACCTGAACCACGAAGCATGGGGCCAGAAAACCCCCAATCTTGTGCCTCTTCTGCTGTTACACTACCAATATCAACAGTTCTCTGTTTGAAAATACGGTTATCAGTAAGAAGGCTTTCAAGGTCATTCAAAAATTTTGGTAACTCTTCACACCATTCAAAGATATCTTCAGCTAAGCCAGTTGGCATATCTTGGGCAACGCCACCAGGACGAAAATAATTGGCATGCAAACGCGCACCGCAAACACGTTCATAAAATTCCATACCCTTTTCACGCTCTTCAAAGCCCCAAAGTGCAGGCGTAAGCGCACCGACATCAAGTGCAAATGTTGTGATATTCAAAATATGATTTAAAACACGGCCAAGCTCACAATAAAGGACACGTATATATTGTGCGCGACGTGGCGCTTTTATACCCAATAATGTTTCTGTCGCCAAAACAAAGGCATGCTCCTGATTCATTGGTGCAACATAATCAAGACGGTCAAAATACGGGATAGCCTGCGTGTATGTTTTATATTCAATCAGTTTCTCTGTACCACGATGCAATAATCCGATATGCGGATCTGCGCGCTCAACAATCTCCCCCTCCATTTCAAGGACAAGACGAAGAACACCGTGCGCAGCAGGGTGCTGCGGGCCGAAATTCATTGTATAAGGCTTGATTTGCGTCTCATCACTTAAGATAACATCAGCCGTATCTACGCGTTGCTTAAGAGGCATCTTCAACCTCCCCTTCTACTGTTTTTTCTTCTAATTCACCCTTCCAACCATGCGGCGGAATAGCAGCTTTTTCATCTCCGGGAAGCTGAACGTCTATCATACCCTCCCATGGGCTTACAAAATCAAAACGACGAAAATCTTGGGTAAGCTTTACATCTTCATAAACCACACGCTTCTGCTCTTCGTCATAACGAAGTTCAACATAGCCTGTAAGCGGAAAATCTTTGCGTTGCGGATGACCTTCAAAACCATAATCCGTCAAAATACGACGCAGGTCATTATTGCCAGAAAACATAATACCGTACATATCCCACGCTTCGCGCTCAAACCAACCTGCTGCGCTAAATACACTTGTGACAGAAGGGATAATTTGCCCCTCCCCTACCGCAACTTTAATGCGTGCGCGGTTATTTTGGCGCAGGGAAAGAACGCTGTAGATCACCTCAAAACGCTCAGGGCGCTCTGGATAATCAACACCAAAAAGATCAATCATTATTGTAAACTGACATTCTCTATCGTCACGAAGAAACTGCAAAACCGAAGCAATATCACCGGCATTGGCATTCAGCACAAGCTCATCACGTTCAAAGCTATGGCCGATAATTTTCTTATCAAGCTTTTCTTCGATATATTCGGCTAAATCTAAAAGGGAATCAGCGGGCAATGCGTGTATCCTCTCTTTGAATTTTCTTTTGCAACTGAAGTAAACCATAAATCATAGCTTCGGCAGTTGGTGGACAACCGGGAATATAAATATCAACGGGAACGATACGATCGCAACCACGTACAACAGAATAAGAATAATGGTAATAACCACCGCCATTGGCACAAGATCCCATAGAGACCACCCAACGTGGCTCCGGCATCTGGTCATAAACGCGGCGCAAGGCCGGTGCCATTTTATTGGTCAATGTTCCTGCAACAATCATCACATCAGATTGACGTGGTGACGGGCGTGGAATCATACCAAAACGGTCAAGGTCATAACGGCTCATATAGGCGTGGATCATTTCCACAGCGCAACACGCCAAACCAAAGGTCATCGGCCAAAGCGAACCTGTTCGCGCCCAGTCAAACAAATTATCCGCACTGGTCAGGATAAAGCCCTTTTCCTCTAATGTCTTTGACATTGCCGCGGGCACAACATCTTGTTGCGCCGCTGGTGGGAGGGGAGCTTTAGTTTGCAGAGCATATTCAGGCGCTCTAATTATTTTCTTATCATGTCCCATAAGGATCACTACCTCTTTAAATTATTCCCACTCAAGGCCGCCCTTTTTCCATTCATACACAAAACCAACGGTAAGAACAGAAAGGAAAACAACCATAGACCAGAATCCAAATACGCCAATTTTTCCAAGGGTAATTGCCCACGGAAAAAGAAATGCAATCTCCAAATCAAATATAATAAACAGCAAAGTGACGAGGTAAAACCGTACATCGAACTTGCTACGCGCATCTGTGAAGGCATCAAAGCCGCACTCATACGCAGCAAGCTTATCTGCATCGGGGTTTCTGATACCAACTAGAATCCGAGAACCATCGCAACAGAAATCGTTCCGGCAATCGCCAAAAAGATTAAAATCGGTAGATATTCTATAAGTAATTCTTGAGGAGCCATTTTTGAAACTTTCCAAACCTAGATTCTATACCATTTACTTAACAGCTAAATGCGCAATTGAAAACACCTGATGAACAAAGTTTTCATATTTTTTCCAATAAAAAAACCGCTTGCGCGGCTTTTTGTATTTACCTTTCGGTATAGATCCTAAATGGCGCGAGTGACGAGACTTGAACTCGCGGCCTCCGCCGTGACAGGGCGGCGCTCTAACCAACTGAGCTACACCCGCGCATTTAAGATGGAGAGTTTAATACCCCCTTATGCCACTATCGTCAAGCATGTTCTGGCAAAAAAACGTTTTTTTTCTATTTATTTTCTGCGTTCAATTTAAAAATGAAGCAGGATCAATAAATTCAAGCCCCAAAGCCTGCGCTACAGCTTGGTTTGCGACTTTTCCGTTGCAAATATTCAGACCCTTCAAAAAATTAGGATTATCGCCCAATGCTTTTTGCCAGCCATGCTCAACCAGTTTCAATACATAGGGTAGCACAGAGTGATTCAAGGCCAGGGCAGAAGTTAAAGGCACTGCCCCCGGCATATTAGCCACACAATAATGCACAACACCATCAACCGTATAGACGGGATTGTCATGAGTTGTTGCATGACTGGTTTCAAAACAACCGCCCTGATCAATCGCAATATCAACCATAACTGCCCCTGTTTTCATCGTGGATAACATATCCTTGCGTATAAGCTTTGGCGCAGATGCACCGGGAATTAGAACCGCACCGATAATCAAATCGGCGGTTTTAATAGCGCGCTCTAGCACATCTAAATTTGAATAGATAATATTGGCGCGCCCGTGGAAATAATCATCAAGATAGCGCATACGCGCATTACTCTTTTCCAATATCGTTACATTCGCGCCAAGCCCTGTGGCCATTTGCGCCGCATGAAACCCTGAAACGCCGCCACCAAGAATAAGAACCTCCGCAGGCTTCACTCCCGGTACACCACCAATAAGCCTTCCTAAGCCCCCCATATGCTTTTGCAAGTAATGCGCACCAACTTGCACCGATAAACGCCCTGCAATCTCACTCATAGGCTCTAACAACGGTAAACCATGCCCATCATTGCCCGTCACTGTCTCATATGCAATAGCCACACACCCCGAATCCATAAGCCCCCTTGCCTGCGCGGGATCAGCCGCCAAGTGCAAATAGGTAAACAATACCTGCCCCTGACGCAGCATCTTCCATTCATGCTCTTGCGGCTCTTTAACCTTTATAACCATATCGGATTGAGAGAATATATCTTGCGCGCTTGCAACAATTTTTGCGCCAGCAGCCTCGTAATCAGCATCGGAAAAATTAATTTGCGCGCCCGCACCCGATTCGATCATAACTTCAACGCCACGCGCCGTAAGTTCCTTAACCGATGAAGGCACAAGTCCGACGCGATACTCTAATGTTTTGATTTCTTTTGGCACACCAATACGCATATAACTCTCCCGCTTTTTTGAAATAATACGGGATCAACTATATTGTATTTTTTAGAAAAGCTCTATGAGCAACTATGCTGCATCGCCAAAACGCAGAACATTGAGAAATATGCCATGATTAATTATAAAGCGTTAAACTTTGTTACAGATTCACAAATTTAATAGTCCTGAATAATAAACATTGTTTTTTGCGTTGAGCGTATATCCTGCTCAACCATATAGACAAGCGCAACCTCTTGCCCATGCGAAAGGTTTTGTTTCATTTGAAGATTTAGATCAAGTCCCAACGGCTGCATAGAGCCACCATCAAAAACCAGAGTAAAAGAATTATCATTCGGATTAAATTCAATCCATTCCACCGCACCAATGGGCTGATCATGTGCAATCAATACCTGCCCCTGTGGATTGGTCAACAAACAACAACGCATAGATTGATGCAGGCCACACATTACAGATGGAAGAGTATCATTCATAGATAAAACATTTCCAAAACATTGAATTTTACGCAAGTGTAAGAGCAGCAGGTGCAACCATCAAGCCTGGTGCATTCGTCGTCTGAGCAGGTGCAGAAGAAGAGGATATACCGGCATTCATTCCAATACCTTGCGCCTGTAGTGCGGCAATCATCGACGGATCACCCACCGATACCGAAGACGGATCAGAAAAATCATATTCATCCAGCGAAATAGAAGCATGCCCATCATCCGAATCGTGGGAACTGGGCTCATCCTGACCGTGCAAACTCTTCGGCGGATACTGATCCACGCCCACACCCTGCTCAACTTGATATGCCTGCGCAGCAACACTCCCTGGTGTTACTGGCGCGGTACTCAAGCCGGTATTTACATCCTGCGCAAGACCGGGATTTCCAAGACCATCTTTAAACTGTTCAACCGCATCATCACTATGAATACTATAAAATGTTGCGGATTCAGTAATATCCCTGCTCTCATCATCTCTAAGATTTTTAGGGATATGAGATAACGCTTCATTAATAGAACCATTATCCACCCCCTGCTCTACCATAGCTTCACGATAGCGCTCAATCTCTGGAGACATATTGTGTATATAGCCAAGTGTTATTGCCATTTCCTTTGATTCTAGAGGCATACCCACCAAGAATTGCGCATGCTGTTCAGGCGATAATGGCTCCCCCAGTGCTTTAAAATACCCATTTACCGCACGATTATACTCCACCAGGCGCGTTTCGACCAAAGCACGCTCGCCCGCCTGTGTTGTCAATCCGTCGAGAGTCTCAGGGATAACACCGCTTAATCGATTCATCAATTCCGGCTGCCCGGTCGCAATAACAAGCGAAGCATTCGTATCGTTCCACCTCTGTAAGGCTTTCTCATATGCTTCTTGATCGACAGGTTCCATAAACCTTACCTTAAATAATTGAATTAATAAATATTAACAGGTTATGCAGCAAAATTCAATTTTAGTTAATCTACCCATAGCGCCGCTGCACATAATCATTAACAAGTGCTTGAAATTCCTCCGCAATATTATCGCCGCGTAATGTGTGTGCCTTTTTACCGTCAATAAATACAGGCGCAACGGGAGTTTCCCCTGTTCCAGGCAAGCTTATACCAATATCTGCGTGCTTACTCTCTCCCGGGCCATTAACGATGCAGCCCATTACGGCAACCTTCATCGTTTCTACGCCCTCATACTGCTTTGCCCATTTGGGCATATTCACATCAAGGTGACGCTGAATATCCTGCGCAAGCTCTTGGAAATAGGTGCTGGTGGTACGACCACATCCCGGGCATGCACTAACCTCAGGCATGAAGGAGCGAATACCCAATGATTGTAAAATTTCACGACAAACACGCACCTCAAGGGTACGATCACCATTTGGCTCCGGCGTTAGAGATGCGCGGATTGTATCGCCGATTCCCTGCTGCAATAGAATTCCCTCGCCCAATGCAGTGGCAACGATGCCCTTTGATGCCATCCCTGCCTCAGTTAAACCTAGGTGGAGCGCATAATCGCATCGTTTAGATAATGCGCCATAGACCGCGATCAAATCCTGCACACGACTAACCTTAGCCGAAAGAATAATCTTATTGGCGGGCAACCCGATATCTTCGGCTTTTTTTGCACTAATCAATGCGGATTGCACCAATGTTTCGCGCATAATTTCGCCCGATGATAAGGGTGTATCGCTCGCGGCATTTTCGTCCATTAACTTGGTGGCAAGAGCCTGATCCAAACTCCCCCAATTTACACCAATACGAACAGCTTTGTTATATTCAACGGCCTTTTCAATCATTTGCTCATATTGCGAATCACGTTTTTTACCAAACCCGACATTACCCGGATTGATTCTATACTTATCAAGGCTCTGGGCAAGGGATGGGTGGTCATTTAATAACGTATGGCCATTATAATGAAAACATCCAGCCAAAGGCACATCCAACCCGGCCACGTCCAAGCGCTCCCGAAGTTTGGCAACACCAATAGCGGCCTCATCGTTATTAACCGTTACACGTATGATTTCTGATCCCGCAAGGAAGAGCTGCTTAACCTGCTCAAATGTTTTATCCACATCGGCTGTATCCGTATTGGTCATAGATTGTACCACAACAGGCGCACCGCCACCAACAATGACATTACGCACTTGAACGGCGTTCGTTTTCTTACGATCTATTTCATATAAAGCTACCATGGACGCTTTATATTATAAAAGAATGATTACCGTCAATGCGTAAGAATTTTAGAGGGTTTTTACATCACATCTGATACACTAAATAAATGCAGAAAAAGGAACTCATAACGATAGAAAATAACATCGCATTAGCGATTGAATTTGTTCTGCTTTGCATCATGCTCCCCACGATAATTATTGTTTATAGGCTTGCGCCATATATGCTGTTTTTTCTTTGGGCTGCGGCGGCATATTGCGCATATCATCTATTCATTAAACGACACGAACATTTCGCAAAAGACACATGGAAATGGCGCGCGGTTAACAAGGAAAACATGAAAACCATTATTCCAAGGTGGCTCTTATGTTGTGTTGGAATGGTTGCTTTCATTTATTTTTATGCGCCAGATCGTATGTTTGATTTGGCATATCATAAGCCCGCTTTCCTGCTGATCTTATTTTTTATTTACCCCATTCTGTCAGCTTTTCCGCAAGAGCTTATATTTTGCAGCTTTTTCTTCCATCGTTACAAGCCATTTTTTAAGTCACAAAGAGCACGCATAATAGCAAGTGCGTTGGTTTTTGCCTATGCACATATCTTATACATCAATCTGGTCGCGCCGTTTTTAAGTCTGATTGCTGGAATAATATTTGCACAGACATATGCCAAAACACGCTCGCTCGCACTTGTTACGATAGAGCATGCCCTTTATGGCAACGCGTTATTCCTTATTGGTTTAGGATGGTATTTCTGGGGCGGTGCATTAGCACAGAATTAATGTAATGTAAGATTACCACCATTAATCAAGAAATGCGTAACAACCGAAGCTATATACCCCAAAATAATAATTGGTGTCCATTTAAGGTGTGAGAAGAACGTATAATAACCGCGCGCAACCCCCATCAGTGCAACCCCCGCCGCAGATCCAATGGAGAGCATACTCCCCCCCACGCCGCATGTCAGTGTCACAAGCAACCACTGAAAATGATCCATTTCAGGATTCATTGTCAGCACCGCAAACATCACAGGAATATTATCAATAAGCGCCGACGCTACACCAAGCATAATATTGGTGAAAGATGGACCAAAACCTGTATAGAACGTCGTAGAGAGAAGTTCCAGATAACCAAGATAGCCCAAACCGCCAACACTGAAAATCACACCGAAAAAGAACAATAATGTATCCCATTCTGCTGCAGCGACATTTTTAAGAATATCAAAATTCTTATCCTTAACTTGACCTGTATTACGAATAAACCAAGCGGTAATCATAAGCAATGATAGCCCGGTCATCATCCCCATAAATGGCGGAAGACCAAGGGTTTGCTCTAAACCCACAGCCATAGCAATGGTAAAGAACCCAAGACAAATAATAATTTTTGCACCCTGCTTCATCTCTATGCGTTCATCAATTGTTTCAGGTTTTTGCTTTGGGATGAAGAAAGTCATGATAATGGCGGGGACAACAAAATTCACTAAAGACGGTACAAACAGGTCAAAGAATTCAAAGAAACTCACATGACCGGCCTGCCAAACCATTAATGTTGTAATATCACCAAACGGGCTAAATGCGCCACCTGCATTGGCGGCAGAAACAATATTGATACATCCCAACGTAATAAAACGTGCATTAGAATGCCCTACGGCCATAATAACCGTCCCCATAATTAAGGCTGTTGTCAAATTATCCGCGATAGGTGAAAGAAAGAATGCCAAAAATCCTGTTGCCCAAAATAACTGGCGCAAGCTCATCCCCGAAAGAACAAGCTTCATACGTATAACGGCAAAAACATTACGATCTTCAAGAGCACTGATATAGGTCATTGCCGCCAAAAGGAACAGCATCAAGCTCGCATATTCTTCAAGCCCGTGAACAATCGCCGTATGCAACCCGTCCTTATCTACGCCATATTCCGGCGCAATAAATGCAATGACAATCCATATAAGCCCCGCGCCCAAAATGACAGGCTTTGATTTGCGCATATGGGTATATTCTTCTGCTAAAACTGCGGCATAAGATAAAAGAAAAAGAGCGATACATAAAATACCGGCCCAATGGTATCCAACATTCAGATTTGCATTCCCTACAGCCTCAGAGCCCGCAGAAGCAAAAAGTGGCAAGGCGGAAAACCCGATAAGGGCAATTACAAAGGGTAATAAGCGTAATATCATCGCGGCTATATATTCCTGAATTTATGTAAGGTTATCTTTTCAACTCGATTTAACTAACATATAACCTACAAGGCACCAAGCTGAATTGAGCATTTAAATTAAAAACTGGCATAAAATATAAAAAACTGATAGATTGCCGCCATAATAAAAGATTATTCCTTGACACAACGTTGTGATTATGATTATTTCCAACGCCTGTGACATAGGCACATGAAAATATAAACAATAAAGACGGAAATTAAAACAATGTTCGCTGTTATTAAAACTGGTGGAAAACAGTACAAAGTCCAAAAAGATGACAAATTGCTTGTAGAAAAGCTTGAAGGCAATGAAGGTGATACTGTAACGCTAGATGATGTGTTGATGCTTGCTGATGGCAAAACATCTACAATTGGTGAGCCTCTTGTTAAAGGCGCAAGCGTTGAAGCAACTGTAGTTGCACAAACACGCGGCCCGAAGATTACAATCTTCAAGAAAAAACGCCGTCAGAATTACCGTCGTAAAAAAGGACATCGTCAAGATCTGACAATGATCCAAATCACAAATATTAAAGCAGCTTAATAAAGCTCAAAAATCTTAGGAGATAAATCATGGCACATAAAAAAGCAGGTGGTAGTTCCAGAAACGGACGCGACTCGGCCGGTCGTAGACTTGGCGTTAAAAAATATGGCGGCGAAGTTGTTCTTGCGGGTAACATCCTTGTTCGTCAACGTGGTACAAAATGGAAACCGGGCAAAAATGTTGGCCTAGGTAAAGACCACACAATCTTTGCTCTACTTGATGGACAAGTTTTGTTCACACGTGGCAAAGGCGGTCAACCAATCGTGAATATCATGCCTGCAAATGATGCAGCTGTTGCTCAGGCGGCGGAATAACACTTCCCCCCGACAAATTAAAATTGAATTTCAAAAGGGGGAAATTATGTTCCCCCCTTTTTTGTGAAAAGAATAAACTTATATCTTGAATTCAAGATACAACAAAACTTAAGTGACGTAATTATGAAATTTCTGGATCAGGCAAAAATTTATTTAGAAAGCGGAAAAGGCGGCCCCGGTTGCGTTTCGTTTCACCGTGAAAAATTCGTTGAATTTGGCGGCCCTGATGGTGGAAATGGTGGTAAAGGCGGCGATATTTATTTCGAAGTTGTAGACACGCTCAACACCCTAATTGATTTCAGATATAAACAGCATTTCATCGCCCAAGGCGGAGAGCATGGCAAAGGCCGTAATAAAACCGGTGCTGGCGGTGACGACCTGATTATCCGCGTTCCTGTTGGCACACAAATTCTTGATGATGATAAAGAAACAGTCCTTGCCGATTTTTCAGAGGCTGGAAAATGTATAAAATTCCTTAAAGGCGGCGATGGCGGCTTTGGTAACGCACATTACAAAAGCGCAACAAACCAAGCCCCACGAAAATTCACACCGGGTTGGCCGGGGCAAGAAATTGCCATATGGCTCCAATTAAAATTGATTGCTGATGTTGGTTTGGTCGGTTTGCCTAATGCAGGAAAATCAACATTCCTTGCAGCGTGTTCTAATGCAAAGCCCAAAATTGCAGATTATCCGTTTACAACGCTCCACCCTAATTTAGGCGTGGTAAAAGCAGGTGAACGTGATTTTGTGATTGCGGATATTCCTGGTCTTATAGAAGGTGCACATGAGGGCCTTGGCCTTGGCGATCGCTTCCTCGGTCATGTAGAGCGTACTGCAGCTCTCCTGCATATTATCGATTGCACGCATGATGATTTAGTTGGCGCATATAAAACCATTCGTCATGAGCTTAAAGAATATGGCGCAGATCTTGAAAATCGTCCTGAAATCGTTGCCATTAACAAAGCGGATGCCTTGGGCGTTGAACTTGCGCAGGATCAGGCAAAAACCCTTGAAGATGCCATCGGTAAAAAAGTACATATCATGTCTGCCGTATCGGGCGAAAATACAAAAGAGATTCTGTATCAACTTGCCGATATTATTTACACAGAGCGCTTTGGTGCAGGCGATGAGGATGGAGCGTTCGAGCCTTGAAAACGCCAAATGCCGCATCTATTCTAGATAAATCAAACCTTATTATCATTAAAATCGGGTCTGTTCTAATTCGCGGCGAGGCACTGGACACCCCTAACAGCATTTGGATGGATGCCATTGCCAAGGATGTAGCACATCTAAAATCACAAAATAAGAAAATTATTATCGTATCATCAGGCGGCGTTGCTCTGGGGCGCAAGGCGCTTGGAATTTCTGAAAAAATGCCACCATCAGATATTCCGTTGGCAAAGAAGCAGGCGGCCTCTGCTGTTGGGCAATATCATTTGTTTAATGGATATTACAAAGCCTTTGCAGCATATGGCATGACAGCCGCGCAAGTCCTTTTAACAATGAGTGAGACAGAAAACCGCCGTATGCACCTTAACGCGCGCGAAACGCTGCACACATTGCTTGATAACGATATAACCCCTATTATCAATGAAAATGACACCGTCTCAACAGGTGAAATTCGCTTTGGCGATAATGACCGTTTAAGTGTCCGTGTGGCGCAGATGATTGGCGCAGATAGCGTTATACTGCTCTCAACTATTAACGGCTTATATACAGATAACCCCGACACCAACCCAAGCGCTAAACACATTCCCATTATTGAAAAGCTGGAAGAGAAGCACACTGAAATGGCGGGTGATGCCCTTGCCGGCCTGAGTACAGGCGGCATGAAGAGCAAGATTGAAGCCGCAAATTCTGCGACAAAAACTGGGATCGATTTGATTATCACTGATGGGCGCGATAATCATTCTCTCGCACAATTATTTGAAAACACAGATAAACTTTCCAGCCTCTTTCTGGCACAGAAAAAATCACCCAATGCACGCAAGACATGGCTTGGTGCGCATATGAGTCCTAAGGGCAAAGTTACCATTGATGCGGGCGCACTTAACGCCCTAAAAAGTGGTAAAAGCCTTTTACCTGTTGGTATAACCATTATTGATGGTGCGTTCCGCCGCGGCGATGTTATTGAAATTATCGCGCCCACTGGCACAAAAATTGGCACAGGCATTGCCGCATATAACGCCGATGATGCCGCCCGCATTAAAGGAAAAAACAGCACAGAAATATCCAGCATTTTAGGGTATATCAGCCAAGATGAAATGGTTCATCGAAATGATATGGTGTTGGATATTTAAAACACAGCCCCTTTTAATTCTTCTCTAATTGCTTCAATATGATTGTCCATCCGAATCAAAGAGAGCAAGAGATGCGTACAGATACCCCAAAAACGATTTACCTTAAAGATTACACCCCTTTTCCATTTTCCATTGAGAATGTAGATATGAATTTTGACCTGCGCGATGATGCCACGACCGTGACAACAACAACGCAATATAGCCGTCAATCTTCGGGTGACTTATATCTGTATGGTGAAGCGTTGGAGCTTATGTCATTAAAGATAGATGGTCATGATTATGCGAATTTTGAAAAAGATGATTCGTCTTTAACCCTCTCCAATTTACCCGATCAATTTACATTAGAAATAGTTACAAAAATCTATCCTGAAGAAAATACACGCCTTGAGGGGCTTTATATGTCGGGTGGAAATTACTGCACGCAATGTGAAGCCGAGGGCTTTCGCCGAATTACATACTACCCTGACCGCCCCGATGTCATGACCATATTCACAATCCGTATAGAGGCCGATAAAAAATTCCCTGTTTTGCTCTCAAATGGTAATCGTGTTGATGGCGGTGAAGCTGATAATGATCGTCATTTTACAATCTGGGAAGATCCACATCCAAAGCCATGCTATCTATTTGCGCTTGTGGCGGGTGACCTTACCCATATCCATGATACATTCACCACTGCATCAGGCAATGAGGTTGATTTATACATTTATGTTCGCCATGGCGATGAGGGCCAGTGCGATCACGCGATG
>CAXBFT010000034.1:0-13492 GCA_963974945.1 uncultured Alphaproteobacteria bacterium | reverse complement strand
TAAGCTTCACAGGCGGCCCGTCTGTCACGATTAAATCGCACCATAATGTTGGCGGTCTGCCCGATCATATGGAGATGGGCTTGGTTGAGCCAATGCGTGAACTATTCAAAGACGAAGTGCGCGCGCTAGGTCGAGAGCTTGGCATGCCCGAAGACTTCATCAAACGCCACCCCTTCCCGGGGCCGGGTCTTGCCATTCGTATTCCCGGTGAAATCACACAGGAAAAAATCGACATATTGCGTAAGGCCGATACGGTGTATCTGGACGCTATTCGTGAGGCGGGTTTATATGATGAAATCTGGCAAGCCTTCGCCGTTCTTCTTCCCGTGAAAACAGTTGGTGTGATGGGTGATGCACGGACCTATGATTACGTTTGCGCCCTGCGCGCCGTGACTTCAACCGATGGCATGACCGCGGATTATTACCCGTTCGAACATGAATTCCTCGGCCACGTCTCCACCCGCATCATCAACGAAGTCCACGGCATCAACCGCGTGGTGTATGACATTACGAGTAAGCCACCAGGGACGATTGAGTGGGAATAGAGGATGAATGAAGAACAACACCAGAAATCTTTGAAGATTGCGATTATCGGCGGTCTTGGTGTTGTTCTTTTCATTGCTATATTGGTATCTGGTGGTTTCTCTTTGCCTGAAAATTCAGGCGGTTTGATTTATGAGTACCAAACATTGATTGGTGCGTTCATTGCGGCCGGGTCAATTTACATGACTTGGTTCCAATATAGAAAAACCACGAAAAGTAAGGAATTTTCTGCAAGAGCGCATATGAATGATGCCCTTAGTGCTATTTGTAAATATTCAAAAGACTGTTTTCTAAGCACCTATGATAACAGAGAGGAAACTGTTGAAAAACCAACAGAGGCCATCAACACTTTAAAGCAAAGTATTCAATATTTAGATAGTGAAAGCGCAGAGAGTGTTTATCAACTTGTGGGATTCTATCAGGTTTATAATGCACGCAGAGAGCCCAGAACAAGTGATCATATAGTTATGATCGATCAAAGAGAAAGCGCCCTATATGATAGCGTTCAACTATCTGCGTTAAGCATCAGACTATTTGATTTTGCTCGAAATAGAGTTGAAAAAATTTCTTTTAACAAACCGACATCCAATGATTTAAAAAGATCTTTGAAAAATATTACCTTTACTAGAGACGATATGTATTCCATATATGAAGATCAAGATATTAAGAAGGTCCTCGATACAATAGATCGGCGTGATAGTACTTAACTGCCCCGTCGTTAACACGCCTCGCAATAACGAAATTTACGTTAAACCACTACTCCACCGTCACCGATTTTGCAAGATTGCGCGGTTGGTCTACATCTGTGCCTTTAATCACCGCAACGTGATACGACAAAAGTTGTACGGGGATGGAATACAGAATTGGCGCAACAAACGGATGCACCGCGCCCATTGCCACGCTCCATGTTGATTGATCCTTAAGCGCATGCGCGCCCTTCACATCAGAGATCAGGAACACCTTACCGCCGCGCGCGACTGTTTCTTGGATATTTGACACGTTTTTTTCAAACATCGGATCATTTTCAGGGGCAACAACAACCACAGGAACGCTGTCATCGATCAGGGCGATGGGGCCGTGTTTCATCTCTCCACTGGCGTAGCCTTCGGCGTGGATATAAGAAATTTCCTTGAGCTTTAACGCCCCTTCCAAAGCAATCGGGTACAAGCTACCGCGCCCCAAATACAACACATCACGCGCATTGGCAATGTCTTTGGCAATTGCCAAGATCGCATCATCATGTTGCAAAATATCGGCGGCAATGGTGGGTACATGGCGCAATGCATCGGCCATTTCAGATTCTTTTTCTGCATCAATTGACCCCTTTGCCACCGCGGCCGCAAGCGCCATACAGGCCAAGGTCGTGGTTTGTGTGGTAAAGGCCTTGGTTGAGGCCACGCCAATTTCCGGCCCTGCCAAAGTGTGCAGGACGAAATCAGACTCGCGCTCTATCGTGCTTTCAATGGTATTCACGATGGAGAGGATTTTTTGATCCTGACGTTTGCAATAGCGTAGAGCCTCTAATGTATCGAGGGTTTCACCAGATTGAGAGATAAAAATCGCCACACCGCCTGCAGGCATTGGCGCTTCGCGATATCTGAACTCGCTTGCCACATCAATTTCACATGGAATGCGCGCGATTTGTTCAAACCAGTATTTCGCAACCATACACGCATAAAATGCCGTACCACACGCCACCAAAGTCAAACGCGGCGCGGCGCTTATCGCCTGTAAAATATCATCAGGGATAGAGATTTTTCCCGTCCCCGCATTCACGAAAGAATTGAGCGTTTGCCCGATTACGGCGGGTTGTTCATATATTTCCTTGAGCATGAAATGCTTATATTCGCCCTTCCCTGTTACCGCGCCTGATTGCTCCGTCACGCGGATGGTGCGCTCTATATCATTTCCGTTCTTGTCATAAATGAACACGCTGTCGCGTTTGAGCAAAATGCGGTCACCATCTTCAAGAAAGCAAATATTTTTCGTTAATGGCGCAAGCGAATAGGAATCCGAAGCCACAAACATTTCACCTTCACCATATCCAACGGCAAGCGGCGTTCCCTGACGGCATCCAACGATAATATCGTGATGACCTGCAAAAATCATCACAAGGGCAAACGCCCCTGTCAAACGATCCATCGTGGCATTGGCTGCGGCGATGGCCTCCATCCCGTCATTCATATATTGTGTCACCAAATGGACAATGACCTCCGTATCTGTTTCGGTTTCAAACACCGCGCCCTTGGCCTGTAGATCTGCTTTAAGGCTTGCGTAATTCTCAATAATTCCGTTATGCACAACGGCGACCTTATCGGTGGCATGCGGGTGGGCGTTACGCTCATTCGGCAAACCATGGGTGGCCCAGCGCGTATGGCCAATGCCAACTGTTCCATCCAACGGATCGGCCCGGACCTTTTCCGCAAGATTGACAAGCTTACCTTCGGCGCGGCGACGATCAATGTGACCATTGATAAGGCACGCAATTCCTGCAGAATCATAACCACGATATTCAAGGCGTTTTAACCCTTCTAATAAAAGGGGAGCGACTTGTTGATCACCAATAATTCCAAAAATTCCACACATATAATCAATAACTCCTGCTGATAATTGCCTGCGAATGAATAGGCTTTTTTATCTTTAACGCATCTAAAAAGAAAGGCAAATCACGAAGTTTTACAATATGTTGCACTTTGTGTCATAATCGAAAAAACATTAGCGGCATGAGAATAAAAATGACACAAGATAAAAACGTAATACCCTGCGCGGTTATACTTGAGTTTGATGGGAGAATCCCGTTAAAGCGAGATGAAAAACAAACCGCTCTCAAGGATTTCATTCCTTTTCAAAATGAGCTTTCGGACTATATGAATATTTTAAGTTCCGGAAAATTGATAAATGCACATAAACAAGTGAGTGGCGCAGGCCTGTCACAACACAGCTTCAAAGCCGCGGCAGAACATCTTGATACAATAAAAGAAGATGTTGAGCGATTAGGCGCCACATTTGAACGTTTTGAACCCGCATAATAATGATGGCATATCCATGCACTATCCCTGAAATAAAATAAGGAAGCCAAAGCCTCCTTACTCAATTCTAATTATCAAAAACATCCGGTGTTGGTTTTTTCTTTGGTTTAGGTTCAGTGCTTTTTACGCCGATTTTATTCAAAATCGCTGAGCCCTGCTCGGATTGGGCAAACCCTTCAAGCATTGCAGCAAGCTCTGTTCCACCTTTCGCAGAAAACACATCCATAACCTTGCTCACACCGGATGATACATCACCGGAATTTGCAATCACTTTAAGATCAGCGGCCTGCAGTGCCTGCGCCTGCTCTACACCAATGACCTGTTGTGCCTCAATACCACGGATAGAAATCAAATAGCTCTGATAGCCTTCGTTGCTCCCGATTTCTTTCGCCAGAACAATCTGTGCCTCAACGGGGGCAAGCTGCATTGCTTTTTCTGCTTCGGCGCGGGCAACCCCTTCAACGTTAATCCCTTCGGCTTCACGTTTTTTAGATTCCAAATCCCCGTCCGCACGAAGAATGGTTGATTGTTTATCACCATCTGCACGAATAATAATGGACTGCTTATCTCCATCTGCACGAAGAATACTAACTTCCTTATCTTCATCGGCCTTAACGATATTCATCTCACGGGTAATTTCCGCGCGTTTCACGTCATTGACCTTTACAACAGCCATTTCCTTTTCTTTGGTCACGCGCTGTTGCTCTTTAATATCCTGCGCAGCCATTTCGTTTGCGATACCAACGGCTTTATCTTTCTCCGCTGTACGCTCACCCACGGCCTGCAAAGCCTGCTGATCCTTAATATCACGTTCACGACGTGCTTCAATTTCGGCGATTTCTGCATTTTTAATGTTATCGGCAACTTCGACACGACTTTGCATCTCAATCAAGGATTTTTTCTTTTCCATGATATTGTGAATAACGCGGTTATCGGCGGCATCACGAATATCCATAAGCTCAATATTCTTAACCGGCACAACCCCCCAACTGGTAAGTTGGTCTGTCACAGCTTCGGTGAACTGCTCGCCATAAACACTGCGCTCTAACATGATTTTATCAATATCATGAGAGGCAAGGATAGTACGCACCGCGCCCTGTACGATGGATGTTAATTGGCTCTCAAGCTCGCGGAAACTCTCAACACGTTGCGCAGCGAGGTTACTGTCTGAAATGCGAAAGAACGCAACAATATCCACCACAAAAGGCACGCGGCCAACGTCATAGGCTTCATACGCGACAAGTTGTACATCGAATACAGATACGGGCATAACGATTTTCGTTACACCAAAGATCGGCAACCATGCCGGCCATTCGTAATAGGTATTTCCGTTACTGGTATCTTTTCCGTATGATTTGGTTGATTTGCGTGATTGCACGATATGCACTTCGTTTGTCGGCACAACGCGGCGCAAACAGAACGCTGTGAACATCACCGCCAATAAAAATAAAGCAAAACCTATGATATAAACTTCCATGCGCAATAAAACTCCTCAGTGAAATAAGATAGAAGACTATAAGAAGGAATAAGACGCAGAGTCAATAAAATAGACTATTTCTTGCGACCCTTGATCTTACGGAACTTCGCCGCCCACCCTTCACGCATGTCGGTTTCGGGCCGTGTCATGGAAAGGGCATCTGCCGGAACGTCTTTGGTCATGGTTGAACCCGCCGCAATAAATGCGCCATCACCAATGGTCACGGGCGCAACCAAATTCACATTACTGCCGACCATAACATTATCGCCAATCACTGTGCGGTGCTTATCAAAGCCATCATAATTAACGGTAATCGCGCCACAACTGAAATTCACATTTTCACCCATATCACAATCACCAACATAGCCAAAATGGTTGACCTTACTGCCCTCACCGATATTAGAGTTCTTAACCTCAACATAGTTTCCTATGCGCGCATTTTTGCCAATATTGGCCCCCGGACGCAGACGCGCAAACGGGCCAATGGTAACGCCCTCACCGATAGACGCATCCTCAAAATGACAGAACGCCTTAATATGAACGCCCGCCTCTACGCTTACCTTTTTACCGAAGAACACATTGCGGCCAAAGCTATGCGCGTTTTCACCTGTGCACGCCCCGCAATTTCAGGCAAATCGGTGATATAATATTCACCCTGCGCGTTGCTATTATCCAATTGCGCCAGCCAATCATTAAGGCCGATTGAATCCAGACAAAACGCGCCCGTATTGACAATGCGCACTAATTTCTCTTTATCGCTTGCATCTTTTTGCTCTCGTATCGCATGGAGCGTGCCGTCATCATTCAACAATAAACGGCCATAGCCCGTCGGATCATCAAGCTCCACCCCCAAGACAGAAATCCCCGTATTCAAATCGGCATGACGCGCAGAAATCAGCTTTTGCACCGTATCCACGGTGATAAGCGGCGTATCGCCCAGCAACACAACCACATCACCAACAAAACCGTCCAAGGCTGGAATCGCCGCCTTGCACCTTTTGCACGATGGTACTATGCGGCGCGCAAGCCGCACATAAATCATCCATCCCCTCACCCACAACAACAACAACGCGCTCTGGCGTTAACCCTTCAACCGTTTTCAAAATCCAATTGATCATCGGCAAGCCAAGCAAAGGATGCATGACCTTAGGCATATCCGATTTCATCCGCGTCCCTTTTCCGGCGGCGAGGATGACTACGGCGATTTCAGGGGTTTTTATCATTTTTATTTCTCAGGTTTGTTTGTGCACCTGCATTTTTAAAGGGAAATTCGTGCAAATACAATCTTGTTTATGGCAGGCTTTTACATAGGCCATAATCTTATCAGGCTCGCCGTCCTTTAAGATAAGATTTTTTTTCAATTACTTGCAAAGTATTTATATCCCGCACAATCCAAGCCTCACCACATTCACGATGCAGCTTCCCGTTATTATACCATTTCTCAAAATATGCTTTTCCCGTTTTCTTATCATAGATCATAACGGATGGGCTGCCTTCGCGGTGGAGCCGGCCATTAACCCAATACTCTTCAAACCATACATTAAGATTTTCAGGGAAATAAGGCTCTCCGCCGTTTAAAGATTCCAATACTTCTCCCCATGATTTCCCGTCATTTGTTTTATATTTTGAGTATTTTTCTTCATAATAACCATCGAAAAAACTGGAAATAGCCGCTCCGTCATCACGGTGAGGACTGCCGTTTATAAACCACCCTTGATATTTCATATCTCCTGTTTTGGCATCTCGAAATATAGAGGCAGGGCCATTTTCTCGATGGAGTTTGTCATCAAGATACCAAGACTCTCGAGTTACAACTACACCATCATAATCAATTACTGCAGGCCCTGTTTCTCTGTGTAGCTTGCCGTTTTCATACCAAGATTCATGCCTTACTTCTCCAGTGCCGGAATCTGTCATAATATAAGCGGGTCCGTTTTTTCTATGTCTTATCTTTCCTGTTTGCCAAATCTCCTCAACCTTAACTCCTTCGTCATAAGCAGTTATAGTCGGCCCATCATCATGTCGCCCCAGTTTTCCATTTAAATACCACTCTTCAGAAATAGTATTATCATTATGATCAATTTCGATTATTGCAGGCCCGTCATCACGATGATGCTTTTGCTCTTCCACCCATATTTTTGTCGTCACACCCGTGTGCGTTGATGTTTTTTCATGATAACCATTTTCTAACTCCACCTTAATTAGTTGAAGGCTTTGTAAGTTAGGTGCATTTATATCAGACATTAAAAACTCTATTCTTCTATTTTTTCACCCGCATTTTTACAGATAAATTCCATACAACACAAATAGATTATGCCGCACGCAATGATCGTTATGAATGGTCATTGTTTGAGCGTTATCAAAATGGGCAGAGATGGCGTTTCCCATGAAGTCGGGAAGACTAATCTTAATATTAACACTCTCAACAGTGAGAGCCGCGATGAGCTGGAGGCACAAATTCTGGCGCAGCTCAGCGCGGAAAACGGGCGCATCGACCTATCCGATAAAAGCCCGCCAGAGGAAATTTTCGATACTTTTCGGGTGAGCAAGAAAAACTTCAAACGCGCCATAGGCAGCCTGTATAAACAACGCCTCATCACAATCTCACCAGGGTTTATTGAGTTGGTTTAGGGTTTGATTGGCGGAGTGTTGTGCAGCATGAAAACTCAAACCATGGATATTGCAGAAACTCATTGTTTTTAACGTTACTTTTTAAGGTCACGGTAAAAGTTTTCATGCGTGCCCAAAGCAAGTAATGTGAGTATAATTGTTTGATCTTCATATTTATACGCAAGAAGAGTTAACTGTTTAACCATTTTAAATTTATAAACAGACACACCAGATAGGTCGCCGACCTTTTCATCACCAATACTCGGATTCTCAATAATTTCTTTAACGGCTTTATCGAGATCCCTTTTTTGATTTTTGTAAAGTTTTTTAACAATTTTATTAAAACTAGACGTCTGAACTACATTCATAATGTATCAACCAAACTCATATGGTGTTACCTGATTATCTGCCAGTTCAACTTTCGCAAGTAGGATATCTTTGATGAAATTATACGATAAGTCAGGATTTTCTTCTGCGATTTTACCAATATTCGACCAATACTCAATCTGTTTCGGGGTTGAGCGGCTATAAACTGCCGCATAACGCTTTGCCTCATTAACAATGTCATCTGATAATTTAATTGTTGTCGCCATAATTATTCTCCCTATATCTTCACTATACAACCAGAGGGGTAAAAAAGCAACCTTTTGCGTAAAAAGCAGTAACAAGGCGATAATATTACTTACGGAAAATAATAGGTTGTTTTAGATATGATCATCTAAAACTGACCTGTCACTACGATAGTTCTTGAATCATCGTTCTTATGAACAAAAACATTAAATGTTTTTGCTCCGTATATCTTACGATAATCTTTGATACCAGAGCCCACAGGAAAATCACCAGTTTCATTTGACATCAACTGTAAAAGGTCAATTTGTCCAGTGACAAAGCCGTCTCGCAAGCCACCAGTGCGACCGTAATTATAAGCAACGTTTATACTTAAATAGACAATAGTAAGCAGCCCTACAACTGATAATCCACTAAGCATCAAAATGCTACGATTCATATAAACTCTTCCAATGCTTATATTTTCCATACCTTACCCTTATCACCCTTCCTAAAACCACTTTAAGTTCGAAATCTCTACTAATTCTTAAAAAACATCAGGCGGGGGTGGTTGTCTTCGGGGGAGAGATTTGTGCGCCAGAAATAGCGCGGAGCGTCGCACATATTGTCATCAACGCGGATGGCCTCGGTGCAGATACCTTCCCATCCGCCCATGGCGGCGTCAATTTGCCCTTCATCCCAATGTTCCACCGATACCGCGACGTCATTGCTTCCGCATAACGCATCTTGCCGCGTACTATCAAAGGAAAGGGATACGCCTTCTGAGGTTAAAGTTCCGCCCTCACGCGTGACCACCATAATGTTATAAAACGGACCATCGGGGTTATCTTCGTTCAGGCGATGCGCGACATAATCCATATGCCCGTCACAGGTCACATCTGCCTTAATATATTTCACAGTTTTCGGGTCATAAATCTGCCCCCATTGGAAACGGGCTTCGGCCCATAGATCGCCCTCTACCACGTCGAGTGATTTTAACTTATTTTCAATGGGCGCAGCTACCGGCTCTTTTTCAGCAACATCACCATCAATCGCGTTCTCTAAATCCTTTGCCGCGTTATCAAGCGCACCACCCAAATCATCAAGAAACCCTGCCTGCGCAGGCGAGGATACCACAAAAGACATAAAAACGGCGGAGGCCAATAAAATTTTTAACATGGAAAATTCCTTCTATTTTAGTTAATCCAACGGCGTTAGCACCGTATCCCCGCTCTCATATTTTGTCATATGCATGAACAACGTGCCATAAGCGGTTTTTACGCGCACACGTACGGGAACAACAACGGCATTGGGGGTAATTTGGGCGAACCATACCGTTGGCATTGTGCCGCGCTCGCGTCCTTGCTCTTGTATTGAAAGCCAACCGCGTGGTTTTTTATGCCAGCGCCCCGCAACAGGCTCTACTTCTACTGTGCATTCGGCTGCAGGGCCGCTATAGGCGTTGTATCTTGTCTTTTCCAACATCACAAATTGTTGATGACGATAAATCAATTTATAGCGGCGCTTCCCGTCATAAACTTCGCTTTCCCCTTCACATTTTCCACCATCGGAAACATGCTCCATCACCATCATCGTCGCCGTCAACGCATCGGTGGTGCCTTGGGTCAGCTCGGCCTCCGGTATTTCAGTTTTCGGCTTCTTTCCGACATAGGTGGTTGTGATGTTTTGAAAGCCTTTATCCTTATCATATTTATAGGTCTTAACTTCACGCTCATCACGCCAAACGGCGATTGATTCATGCAATTGCGGTACAAGCTTGCGCCCGTTCAAAACCCATCCATTTGATTCAAATGTTCCCGACCACGGCGCGAGAGAGCCGAGAAGACCGCGCGTCTCCGCGCCAAAAACCATGGAATAGCGCCCGCTTTCGCTGTAATCCAAAACCATATCCGCCTTCACCGCGTGAACGCCGCCTGCATAAACATCATAATGCATACTCTGAAAATTAAAGGCAGGCGCGTTACCGTTCTTTGGCGCAGGCGCAGCTTCATCTGCATGAGCCATGAACGGCATCATCGCCAATAGGGCAAAACCACTAACGACAATACAGCCCCGGCGTTTCAAAGAGCTTACCGCCCAATCCTTCTTTAAAGGTTTTGACACCTTGCGCGCTTTCATTGTTAACGCCGCCCAAATCGAAATCATAAATCTGCCTTTCTTGCAAAACTCCCACAGCGCGCCACAACAACAGATGATGAGCGCAACAATTACGCCCCTTTTCTGATGAATATCCAATTTGATACGTCGCAGATGCCCCGTGATTAAGCAGCAGTATAGAGGCGATAGGCGCGCCATCCAACAGCGCAGTTCCAATCAACATGTTTTTCCCACGAGAGAATTCACCCGCCAGCGCAATCATTGTTTTTTGTGATACGCCATCATATTTTCGTTGGGTTTTATCGCGCATATACTGACTCATCAACCATGAGAAATACTTGCCCTCATCGCTCCAATGCACCTCAATGCCCGTTTTTTCTGCCTTACGCAGATGACCGCGCCACTTTCCGTTCAGATTAGCGCGAATAACATCAGGATCAGCGCGTAAATCCACCCACATGGTTTGGTAACCCTGCGAAGACATATTTCTAAACCCTCTAGATTCCAGAGATTGCCGCACCTGTGGGCTATTTTCAATCTCGGGCATAATACGCACGCGGCGCCCAAATCGTTTTGGGAATTCCTCTGAAAACACCCGCATAAAAGCTTCGAAATCATCGGCACTACCAAACCCCTTAAGCCATAAGGGCCCGCGATCTAAAATCACGCCATGAACAGAGTTCTTAAGGATCCCCGCCTCTAAAATCTGGAATATACCCGCATCTTGTCCGTTAATCACGATCAGGCCACGGCGGACGCGTTGATGGTTAAGGCGCGCCATCACACGCACATAGTCAAGAGACTGTAATAAATTTGCCTGCTTTATGGCGGAAAAATGTGTATGGAACGCGCATTCAGAAAGCCCGTCCCATTTAATTTTACAGTGCGTTTTATATTTTAATACATTTTGAGTCATAACAAGCTTGATTTTGTCTGTTCTTCGTGATGAATTCAACGAGTTTATTCAAAGAAGATAAAGTTAGAGACAAGAAATTATGACCGAACAATATACAGCACTAAAAAATACCATTGAAAATGCATGGGATAACAAGGATACGATCTCCACACAAACAGGCGGCGACACTCGCGATGCGGTGAACCAAGCCCTTGCCCTCCTCGATAGCGGCGAACTGCGCGTTGCCTCTCCCGAACAATCTGGTTGGGTTGTGCATCAGTGGCTTAAGAAGGCTGTTTTGCTGTCTTTCCGTTTAAATGCGAATAAAATCATTAGCGGCGGCCCGGGCGAAGCCAATTGGTATGACAAAGTGCAAAGCAAATTTGTAGGCTGGAATGATGAACAATTCCAAAAAGCCGGCTTTCGTGCCGTACCTGATTCCATCGTGCGTCACTCTGCTTATGTTGCGCCAAACGCCGTGCTTATGCCGTGCTTCTTGAATGTTGGAGCCTATGTGGGCGCAGGCACCATGATTGATACGTGGTCAACGGTTGGCTCATGCGCACAAATCGGCGCAAATTGCCACATCTCTGGCGGTGTTGGTATTGGCGGCGTGCTTGAGCCATTACAGGCCGAACCCGTAATCATCGAAGACAATGTCTTTATCGGCGCACGCTCCGAAGTTGCCGAAGGCGTGATTGTTGAAAAAGGCTCTGTTATTTCTATGGGTGTTTTCCTTGGTGCTTCAACTAAGATCATTGACCGCGAAACAGGTGAAATATTCCAAGGCCGCGTCCCCGCCTATTCCGTTGTTATTCCAGGCACTTTGCCATCAGATAAGAAAATGGCAAACGGCATGCCCGCCCCATCATTGGCCTGCGCGGTAATCGTAAAACGTGTTGACGAACGCACCAGAAGCAAAACTGGTGTGAATGAATTGCTTCGCGATTAAAGGTGAGAGCGCATTAGCGCCCACTAATGTTTACATATTTATTGCACTTTACGGCCGTTTAGTTTAAAACAGCCGTAAAGTATTATCGGTTGAGCAAAGATATTGGTAAACATACGATCATTATTCAAACAAAAAAATGATGACTTCAGTGAGATCAAAACACTGGAAACCCCTTTGCATGTCCGCTTATGTGAATCAAATCTCTTTGAAACCCAAGATGATGTGAATGAAAATTTTGGTGATTTAGTTGGCTTTGTCCGTGAATGGCTGCAAGATCAGGGTTTTTCACGAGAAGAAGCCATTATGGACTTCATGCTTGAACAAAAAAATGGAAGCATGCGCAAAGATGGACAAACCCCTGCCGCCCTGCATGAGATATCACAGCTCATATTCTTTGCTAGCTGCGTAGAAGATAATATTCAATGCGAAGATCCCGCTGGCGTAATTGCCACTATATTATGCCACGACCTCAAAGAAGATTTTAAAATCCCTGCGCAACAGCTGAATGATCGGCTTTTTATCCATGGGCACCAACAAAATAAAGCCATGCACACTCTGTTACTGGATTATAATACAATTTCATATCATAACGGCGATAAAGAAAAACCAAACTATAAGAATAAACACGCCTATTCCCTTGCACTACGCGAACGCATCAATCCAGGAACAGCAAAAATAGTTGATAACATCCACAACGCTGCCACTGCCATTGGGGGGCTTGATAACAAAAATGCCGCAGGATATGGGGCCAGAATTGCCCTCCATCTCAATGAATACATTAATGCAATGTGCAATAACCACCCTCAAAATGCTGAACTTTTTAGAACACTTCAAAAGATTGCCGGAAAAACGGTACAAATAAACAATCATTTATTTTTTAATGATACAGGCCAGCCACTCAGGCTCACAAATGAAGATTACCCCATAAAAGGCTTTGATCTTCCGCGTGGTTTGCACCCTTATAATATTGCCCGTGACCGCGTGATCGCCGCACGACCGGAACTTGCGCCTATGGGCTATACCTTTCCACAAAATTCATCAAAAAATTCTGATGACAGCCCAACATATGATCTATAAACTGCTGCGCCATGACCTATGACGTAATTGACCTGACACAAAAATTGATAACCTGCCCATCCGTTACCCCAAAGGATGCGGGCGCGCTTGATTATCTCTCGCAACAGCTTTCGGATCTTGGCTTTACCTGCCATATCCTTGAATTTGGCGAAGGCGATGAAAAAATAAAAAATCTCTTTGCGCGTATCGGCACGTCATCCCCACATATATGTTACGCAGGACATACAGATGTTGTCCCCGCAGGT
>CAXBFT010000033.1:0-14127 GCA_963974945.1 uncultured Alphaproteobacteria bacterium | reverse complement strand
GCGCGTAAAAATACGCCTCTTTTTTCTTCCTCTGTGAATGTCTCTGACATGATTTCATTCCCTTCTTTTTAAGTGACCAAACGGGAACAACCCCGTTCATGAAACCTTGCCAAGCGGCGAGCGTTACCTTTCAAAACCGCGTATGCGGGGTAACGATCAATCGTAAGAAAACGACTTCACAGACTTGTTCCGTAAAACGGAATTTACTTGCCCCAACACGTTTGCGCGGGCAGGGGGAAGCAAGGCTATTGAGACAGGCGGGGGCGTCGATGTAAGCTGGAAATGTTGATTCATAAAACGGCCAGTGGAAGAGGGCGCAGACCTCTTTTCAAAACACTTAGAATCGTAATTCCCAACACTTCAAAAATCACTTTAAGCGCATTAACATGCGCCATTTATTTAAGAAACTAATTGTTTCGTTTGTGGCGTTTCTTTATTTAATAAAACTCACGTGCAAGTATTGATATACAATGCTTTTCAGGTTTTACATGAGGGGCAAAAACACAAAAAGCGTCGCCCTAACTTTTGGGCTATGCCATTTCTTTTTGGACGGCGGCGCGGCCTAAAATCTCGAAGGCCTTGGCTGTGAGTTTTTGCTTATTCAGATCGTCTTTGTGATCTTGTTCTACGGCCAAATGAAGTTTGTGAAGTATCTTTAAGGGGGGCACTTCATTCAATCCAACGATCTCAAGAGCATCATCCAAAGTGATCTGATCGGGTGATTTTGACCACACGCTAACGGGTTCATTTTGGAATTTTTCACGCTCGGCCTTCAGGCGTTCTTTCAGCTCTTCTTCTTTGACTTTTTCATCTTCCGGGTAGGGCAGGGCGAAGAATGAATTTTCAATATTCGGTGTCCCTCGAAAATGTAAAAGCTTAAAAATATGACGGGCATAATTCCAATATTTGCGTCTGAAATTCTCATCAGAATTGTTATGAGGAAAGTGGCTTTCTAAAAAATTCAGAGCGTCGAGCAGGCGGGCATTTTTATAAAAGGCTGCATCATCAGATTTGGAAAGGACGGCGTGTGAGGCCACAAAAAGATCATAGGGTGATCTGACGTGGTATTTTGATGCTGCGCGCAATGACGGTGCAATCTCCAAAGCCTCACGTGGCGAGTTTATTTTATGCGCCTGTTTTAATAACTGGCCGTATGAGGGGTAAAAGTTTAAGGCAGGCACAACGTATATAATAAGAAGAAATTTGAGAGAAGCCCAAAAACACACAATCCTATCATTTTGTATTTATTATCCTATCAAATATGATATAATAAAGATGCTTTAGTGATAGGATTTAAGATGCAGCTCACAGCCAGACAATTAGAAATTATCGAGATCGTTAAGAGAAACGATAACAGCGCAATCTCTCAGATAAAGGATAAATTATCTGAAAGCGTCAGTGTACCTACACTTAACAGAGATTTAGCTGATCTTGTAGCGAAAGACTGCCTCATCAAAACAGGAAAGGGTCGGGCAACCGCCTACACACTATCGCCTGTTTATAAAGTTTTTGCGCCTTACAACAGTGATACATATTTTGATCTTGATCCTGATGCGCGTCAATCACGCGCGAATTTCAATCAGGAGATTTTTAGCCTCTTAGGTGATGTGGAGCTTTTCACAGCGCAAGAAAAACAAAAGCTACAGATTTTAAAAGAGGAATATCAGGCCAATATTTCTGATTACCCTAAAGCGCTCTATCAAAAGGAATTGGAACGCCTGACCATTGAGTTGAGCTGGAAATCAGCACAAATTGAGGGGAACACTTACTCACTTTTGGAAACAGAGCGTCTTTTTCTTGAAAAAGAAGAAGCTGAAGGCAAGCCAAAAGAAGATGCAACCATGCTCCTGAATCATAAAGTCGCATTAGACTATCTTTTGGCCAATCAAAGTATCGCGGAGCATGTTGATCTTAGAATGCTTGAAGAAATTCATTCTTTACTTATTCAAGATTTGGGCGTTAGCCGCAATATACGTACACGCACCGTCGGCATTACCGGCACGGCTTATAAGCCTCTTGATAATGAATTTCAAATCAAAGAGGCTCTGGAAAAGATGTGTGATATTATCAATGCCAAGCCAAATGGATTTGAAAAGGCGCTTTTAGCCGTTGTATTCATTTCTTATATTCAACCCTTCGAAGATGGAAATAAGCGCACAGGGCGCATGATTAGTAATGCCTTGCTCATTCAAGAAGGGATATGTCCGCTATCATATCGCAGTGTAGATTCCCTAGATTATAAAAAGGCCATGCTGCTCTTTTATGAACAAAATAATCTTGCCGCATTTAAACAGATATTTTTTGAGCAAATAGAATTTAGTGTGAGAAATTATTTTAGATAAGATGCGCGGATACTGAGTATTTTCTTAAATTCCGATTATTTAGAGCACATACATTTTTTATGATTCCAGAGGGATCATAAATACTTGGTCATGCGCCTTTGGTAAAAATAAAAAACTGTTTTTGGATTGTGATACGGATATGTTATTGGAGTGCATTAAGATAAAAAGAGGCAAGTCAAATCGTTAAAGATCAGCATGTTTATAATCGTATACCCTTTTCTGGATATTCTTAGCTAAATTAAATCTCACGCGAAAAATATCCAATAATTATAATGTCAATTTTTTCTTCCCAAAAAATTCTTTAGCTCAATAACCTTAGCATTAATTTCAACCAGCATTATTTTTCTCGCATCCAGATCTGCATTGTAGTGTTTTTCTGCATTTTCACATGACTTGCATAAAGACGTTGCCCCCAGATTAGCGGCAGACCCTTTAAATTTATGCGCTGCTTTTTTCCAATCTTCTTTGTTGTCGTTAACGCAGCTCTCCTTTAGTGCCTGTAAACTGATTTGCACTTGATCAAAAAATAAATCTAAAAGTTGTTTTTCTTCATTCGGATCACCATCAGTAAACATATTAAGGTGATCCATGTCTATGATTGTAACGTCAGAAATTTGTTCCAAATCTGGTTGCTTATCTACTAAATCATCTTGAGAATAACTTCTGTTGTTTAGTTTATCGCCCGCCCATTTCTGAATAATAGCGAGCAATTTTTCTGGTTTGATTGGTTTGCTTAAATAGTCATTCATTCCAGCCTTCATGCACTTCTCACGATCACCAACCATAGCATTAGCCGTAAGTGCAATTACTGGAGTGCTCCTTTTTTCTTCAACGTCAAATTCTCGTAAAATTTCTGTTGCTTTATATCCATCCAGAATAGGCATCTGACAGTCCATAAGAACAATATCATAATGCTTCTTTGTTATCATATCTAACGCTTGCTGTCCGTCTTCAGCAAGGTCAATATTATGGAACTCAAAGCGCTTAAGAAGCTTTTGAACAAACAATTGATTAACAGGGTGGTCGTCAACAGCAAGAATACTGATGTCTTTCGAAATATTTATCTCCTCATTGCTCAAATTATTTGCATATAAATTGATAGGGCTTACATCTGTTAAGGCTTCCTCATATGGAATTTTAAACCAGAAAGTTGATCCTTCTCCTTCAATACTATCAACACCCAATTGCCCATCCATAAGTTTAATAAGATTTTGGGTAATGGCTAGACCCAAGCCGGTTCCACCAAAATTACGCGTCACCGAAGCATCGGCTTGTGTGAATTTATCAAAAATAATATCCAGCTTATCTTTAGGGATACCTATACCGGTATCTTCTACAGCAATATAAATTATAGGCTTATTATTTTCATGAGAAACCTTGACTATGAGCGTAATGCTTCCATTTTGGGTGAATTTAAGAGAATTGTTAACAAGGTTACGTAAAACCTGTTGTATGCGCCCCAAGTCTGCAATAATCACATCTGGCGCATTCTCATCTTCCTCTAAGAGCAGATTTACCCCACGATCCTCAGCCAATGGTAAAAATAGCTGTATGATTTGGCGCATTGCTGTTGATAAATGGAATGGAACATTTTCAATTTCCAACTCTCCGGCTTCAATTTTTGATATATCAAGGATATCGTTAAGAATACTCAATAAATTTTCTCCGGAGCGGTGAAGGACTTCGGTATTTTCTTTTTGATTTTCGTCTAAATTAGAGAACAAAAGCATCTCTGCCATACCAATAATGCCGTTCAAAGGCGTCCGAAGTTCATGGCTCATATTGGCAAGGAATTCTGTTTTAGCTTGACTGGCGGCCTCTGCTTTTTTCTGCGCATCAATAGCATCAAAACGGATTAGCTCAAGCTTATCTGCATATTCTTGCATTTGTAATTCTATGCGTTGGCGCTCTATTACTTCGCTCTCTGCAATTTCTTTCTCTATCAATAACTCTTTTTCGAAATTTTTGCGTTCTGTGATATTACGTTCAATCGCGGTAAAATGCGTCAGGTTATTATCTTCATCATAAATTGGCATAATGCTAATATCTAACCAATATGGATCGCCATCTTTCGTATAATTTTTAAGCTCGCCCTTAAAATGGCGGCCTTTTTGTAAGCATCGCTTCAAGCGAATTAATGTTTCGCGGTCAGTATCGTGCCCCTGTAATATCCTTGGGGTTTTACCTATAACTTCATTGGGCTCATACCCGGAAATTTTGGTAAACGCATCATTCACATATATAATGTGGGGGCCATTCTCAAGATCAGCATCAGTGATAATAACACCGTCATTTGCATGAACAACCGTTGCCTCTAGCAGGCGAGAATTTTCTTTTAAATGCTTATTCAGTTCATATAGCGCATAGCTCTTTTCTTCTAACAGACATTCAGCTTGTTGGCGTGCGCTTTTTTCACGGATAATTCTTTTTTCAAGGCGGGCTACTCTTTCTTCTAAATCCATTTTTACGCCTCAATGCTTTGTGAGTGTGAATATGCGCGAGAATTCTGTGTCTGTATTATGATCCTCACTTTTTATTGTAATATCTTCTTTATAAAACGCGATGCAGCCCCCCATTAAGCCTTCTGCAAAATCTGCAAACGGACATTGCGACTTATAGATCATGGTGAAAACATTTTCTGCATTTCGAACTGTTTCAAAACGCGGAAGAACAGCATCTGGATATATTTTTTTGACTTCAACATGAATATATCCATGGACACTTTCCAGAAAGTCAAATGTATCTTTAGGTCCATCAAAAAACTGAGGCATTAGGGCATGGAAACGAAAAAAAAGGTGATGTCCATATTTTTGAACCAAATCTCTAAAAGGAATATCTGTATGTTTGCTTAATGCGCCAACAATGGTGATTAACTCTTTGTGATCGTAAGTTCCTATTGTTGTATAGGCGCCGCCGGATTGAAGCTCACAATCATCTAAAACATCATCTATCATGTCAGTCCCGAATAAGCCCTCGACCATTTCGAATAACTCTGTAAACACGATGCCTTTCATAGTATTCTCCTTTATTCTTAAATAGTTTAGACATGATTATATTTTTTTATATGTAACTAAGAAGCTGATTCTTAATGAATGGTTTGCCTATAAAACCTGTCGCCCCCATATCAAGGGCATTTGTAATGCTATCCATATCATTCTGACTGGAGAACATAACAACATTAGCACCAGGGTCATTACGCATTATCCATTCAAGAACGTCATATCCATTTTTATCAGGGAGGTTAATATCCAAGAAGACCACATCAGGCTGATAACTTGCATAAATTGAAAAGACTTTGTTTGCCGCTTGCGCGGTTAACAAGTCACAATTGTCCTTGAGGGTTTGCCTTACCAGCCATCGTGTTACTGGATCATCTTCAACCAATAGAACCTTTGCATTTTTATCATTTATTTTTATACTATTCATATTTGGCTGAGCTATTTCATTCAATGATATAGCTTCATTAAGATAATTTGATGATTTAGAAGCACTTGTGATAAAGTTAAATATACCATTTTTTATATCTAAAATTTCCTGAGCGTAAACACGCCCATCTTTTGATAGGTCATAGAGCTTATATGAAATATTTGCAGAACTTTCAGAATAAGTCAAATCACATATCTGCTGTGCCGCATGTTCCCAAATATCATGCGGCACAGAGTTCGCTATGATATGAATAGCACTGTTTTCACAAAAATATATGTGATTTTTTATCCCATTTAGATAGGATTCTATTAATGATCTAACCCAAAAAAGGCACTCATGTTGGATGTTTTCATCTAAATGATCAATTGCAATTCGAAGGCAATACCAGCCATGCCAGCTTTGGGGCGATCGACCTATAGAGGAGGCTAGATTGATTAACTTCGCTTCTGCATTAAGTGATATAACACCCATTAAATTACTCCCTGTCTAGATTTTTCTTGAATAAATGGTGATTTTTCAATGTATTGAAAAAGCTTGTCTTTAGTAAACGGTTTTCCGACAAAACCTTTGGCGCCGAGCTCAATTGCCTTTAATACGTTGTCTCGATCACCATTACCGCTAAACATAACAACAAAGGCATGTGGATCAATTTTGAACACTTTTTCTAAAACACATAGGCCATCGATATCGGGTAGTCCGATGTCCAAAAACAAAATATCGGGGGCCTTGTTTACATAGGTCATTATTGCGCCTTGGCCATCGCCAGCGATTGAAAGCTCGTGGACATCTTTTATTGTGTTTTGAATTAGTTTTTGTGTAAAGGGATCGTCTTCCACGACCATAATTAAACTTTTTTTTCTTGCGTCTCGTCGCATAACAAGAGAGCTAATAAGATCATGGTTGATTGTATTCAGTGCTTGTTCTCGATTAATTTTGGCAAATACTTCTGTTTTTACCTCTTGGCGTTTGTTTAGCAAAATATTAGCGTTTTCGATCTTTCGTTCGCAAATAGTCCTTAATTTTGGCCAGTCCACCCTCACTTCAAAAATGGCCGCCAGCCCCTGTAGGGGGGCTGACGATAATTTATGTTTAAGGTGGGTCAGAAAAATATCTAAATTTTTTTGTGTAAATTTATGTGAGGTTATAAAAACATCATTATCATGGCACCGATAGACGGCCTCTACTTCATACTCAAAGTAAGCCTTGATTTCTTCAATGAGTACAGTCAGCCAATCTTTCCTGTTAAAGTTTATTTGAGAAAATCTAAGAAAAATACAGCGAGAGGTATCTGCTTCCGTCCACAACATTTTTAAATCCGCTATTAACTGTTTTTCTGTATCTCTCTCTATAACTTTCATAAAATTGATCCTATAGTAGTTAAAAACTATGATTATTAAGTTGCAACAGCCATGCCAATAGTAAATCATTTGTTTTCAATGGCTTAAATTATTTTCTGTTTAAAAATCTCTAAAGTGAACGGTTTATATTGAGAATGTTCTCATATTCAAACGGTTTGTTAATATATGAATGGTAGAACTGAAGGATGACAGAACCGATTTTAATTGTTGAAGACGACCCATTACAGCAGCAAATGCTAAAAACCCTTTTGCGTAGAAAAATGGATTATGGATCCATTATTGCTGCTAATGGACGACTGGCCTTAGATATACTCGATGCAGATAAATCAAGCATGATTAAACTTATTATCCTTGATTATGAAATGCCTGTTATGGGTGGCATGGAAACACTTGAAATATTAAGTCAAAGATACCCATCTATCCCGGTCATTATGCTTACAGGAAGCAAGGACATAGACAACATGGTTAAAGTCATGAAATTAGGAGCAGCTGATTTTGTAACAAAACCTTATGATGCAGAGCGCATCACAATAACGATTAAGAACGCCCTAAAGATGAGTATTCTATCAAAAGAAGTCTGCCGACTAAAAAGTCAAAAAGAGTGCGATTTTGGTTTTCAAAATTTAATAGGGCATGATGCAGGGCTTGTTTCTATTGTTGCAACAGCGCGCAAAGTTGCATCATCGAGCATTCCCGTCTTAATTACGGGGGAAACAGGCACTGGTAAAGAAGTCTTTGCAATGGCCATACATGGCGAAAGTGCACAAGCGAAGAAACCATTTATTGCTATTAATTGTGGTGCTATCCCATCTCAATTGATTGAGAGCACATTATTTGGTCATGAAAAAGGGTCTTTTACCGGTGCGACAGAAAAAGCCATTGGCAAATTTAGGGAAGCGGAAGGCGGCACAATTTTTCTAGATGAGGTTGGAGAGCTGCCTCTAGATGCGCAAGTTAAACTTTTGCGCGTTTTACAGGAAAAAGAAGTCGAACCAGTTGGAGCCTCCAAAGCGGTTCCAATCAATGTGCGTATTATTTCTGCAACGAATAGAGATTTAAGCGAAGATGTCATAAAAGGGCGTTTCAGAGAGGATCTTTTCTTCCGCCTTAACGTTCTACAGCTAGCCTTACCTGCCTTACGAAATAGAAAAAAGGATGTTATTGCACTTGCAGAGCATTTTATAGATCGATTTTGTATTAATGAAGGCGGTCTTCCTAAAGTTTTATCAATTGAAGCGCAATCGGCCCTTATCGCTCATGATTGGCCAGGAAATGTGCGGCAACTTGAAAACACCATCAGTCGTGCAATGGTTATGAATGATAAAAGCACTCTTGAGTTGTGTGATTTTAGTGATTTGTTGCCACAAGGCAATATAAAAACAACTGCTGAAAAGCCTGAGGTGAATCATTCAGACACTTATAATATAAGAATGGTATCACCAGAAGGTGTTTTCAAAACAATTCAAGAGGTGGAGGATGACGCCATTAACTTGGCACTGCGGTATTTTAATAATAATATAACACAGTCCGCAAAGGGGTTAGGTATGGCCAAATCCACTTTCTATAAAAAAATTAAATAAGGTAGTGTCGCAAACGTAAATCATTTTTGTTAAACTCTGTTTTTTTTGTTCAGGTTCTCCTCATGATTTCATTTTCCGGCCGTCACTATCCGCCCTTTATCATTCTACAATGCGTTGACGGGCAACTTCCTTCCCAAAGTTTATTGCCATCACGGTCAACAACACAAATATGCGTTTCATCTTGTGAAACATCGAGGCCGACATATTGATCCATTTTCTTATCTCCATTTATCTCTAACAGGTTGTTTAAATTGACAATCCATCATCTCAGAAGGGAGATGGTTTGTCATACTTCATACTGAAAGTTCTAAGCGAAGTGCGACTGGACTATTAAGACGATAGAGCATGCCTTTTTGCATGTAAATCTATCCCTTCATGAAGGGATAGATTTATAAAAGCTTTTCGTTTATTCCTATTATTATGATTGTAAGAACAGCTTCTACAGGCGATTTTCAAGATATTGTACGATTGTATCGTCAATTAAACCCCGATGATCTTGTTATCAATGATGGATCAGATCGCGAGATGTACGACACAATCCTTGCATCAAGCTGGCTGCATATATTTGTTTTGGAACTTGAGGGAATAATTGTCGCGACTGCTTATCTGAATGTTATTCCAAATATCACACGTGAAGTTTCCCCTTATGCCATCATAGAAAATGTTGTGACTGAAGAATCCCAGAGGGGTAAAGGATTTGGAAAGTATTTAATGCAGAAAGTATTGAGTTTTGCTTGGCAAAACGGTTGTTACAAAGCTATTTTGCAAACAGGTTCTAAGAAAGAAGAAACCCACGAGTTTTATAAAGGCTGCGGCTTTATAAAAGGGGAAAGATTTGCATTTGTTGCCTATCCTCCCAAGGAATAAGCAGCCTTCATCTCGTTTACAAAAATCTCTTTTGGCGTTCTATATCCAAGGCATTTTCTGGGGGTATTATTCATCTGTTCTGCAATGGCAGTCAGATTGTCATTTGAGATTTTCTCTAAATCTGTGTTCCTTGGCAAAAACCGCCTGATCCTGCTGTTTGTATTCTCGACTGTACCTTTCTGCCACGGCGATCGCGGATCACAATAATAGCTTTTGATATTCAACTGGCGAGAGAGGAGGGTGTAGTATAAGAACTCGGAGCCACGGTCAAATGTCACGGTCTGTCGCATTGGTTTTGCAAACTTTTGCAGCCGTTCACGAATGCTGCCCATCACAGTATTTGAGTGCCGTGTTTCATTCTTGATAAGAACAGTGTAGCGGCTTTTTCGTTCTGTCAGGGTGGTGACGTTGGCTTTACCAAGATCGCGTTCAAACATCATCAAATCTGCTTCCCAATGGCCAAATTCTCTGCGCAGATCAATATGATCCGGCCTGTTACGTATCCACATATCTTTTGGAATACCGCGTAATTCTCTGGGAATACGATTGCTACGGCGGTTTCTGTGCTTTCTGGATCGGAAGAGGTGACGATACAGTTTTAAATCTTTGCCTTCGGCACTGTAAACATATCTGTAGATCGTTTCATGGCAAGCATACAAACCGTTATCAGCTATGTGCTTCAAATATCCAGAAATCTGTTCTGGCGACCAGTCAGCTTTAAGTTTGCCAATAATAAATTCCTTCAATCCGGCCACAGATTCAACTTTCTGTTGCTTTTGTCTGCGGCGGCGGTAAAATTCTTGTGCGTTTAAATGGGTGTATCCATTCAGCGTTTTGTCTTCCTCACAAAAGAACGTATTGCGCTGCAATTCTCTGAATATCGTTGATCTATGTCTGCCAAGCCGTTTGGCAATTTCATTGATCGCTACTTTTTCTTCACGCCAGAAATATATTTTACGCCTTTCATCAAGGCTCAGATGATTGTAAAATTTACTCATATTCGACTTCCGTTATTAACCCCGAAAGGGGCTTAAATTAACAAAAGTCGCGCTTCAAAGTAGAATCCACCTACCTATTAAGCTAAATGTGATAATATTACTTATGAAAATTAATGGTTATTGTAGAAGAGGGGGGTTGTCTGCTATCGGCCAGAACAGGAAATTTTTGGCCGTGGATTTTAACTTCCTTTTCCCCACGCGCCAGCCGGTCACCCCGCGTTCCCCCGGCCTGAAATCCAGCCAAAAGAACGGTATTACGCGCATCACCAATGTAATGTTTTAAATGATGCAAAACACGCCCGCCTGTGGCCATACCGCTAGCGGAAATAACAATCTTCGGCATATTATTGTTTTTGCTATAGATGGCTTTTGATTGTTCTACCGAGCGGGTGTATTTAGCGATCCCACACACATCCATGCACATATCATGCGGCATCCGGTGATCATTTAAATGTTTGCACAGCAAATTCGAGGCATTGATCGCCATAGGGCTATCCAAAAAGACTGGGAGATTACCAGGAATGCGCCCCTCAGTTTTGAGTTTGTGGATATAGAACATGATTGCCTGCGCTCGTCCTACGGCGAAGGCCGGAATAACGACTGTGCCACCCCTTGCTGCGGTTTCCTTTACAATGCGCTCAATATCCTCGGTCGGATCGGCCTTATCATGCAGCCTGTCACCATAAGTAGATTCAACAACCAGATAATCGGCATCCTGTATTTTAGCAGGCGCTTTCATAACCGGATCATCCAGCCGTCCAATGTCGCCGGAAAACAGAATGGACGTGCCGCCGCTATCGCTGATACGAATGAAAGCCGCCCCCAGAATATGACCGGCGCGGTGCAGGGTAAACTCAAGTTCTTCGCTGAGCTTATGTGATTGTCCAAAATCAACCGGCTTGAAATACTCGAACGTATCGCGCGCTTCCTGTTCATTATAAAGCGGTAGAGCTGGCTTGTGCTTTGTATAGTGATAGCGGTTGGCTCGCTCGGCATCTTCCTCCTGAATATGACCGCTATCAGGCAGCAGGATTTTACACAGGTCAAACGTGGCTTCTGAGCAATAAATCGGCCCCTTAAACCCAGCCTTGACCAATTTGGGGATATAGCCGCTGTGATCCAGATGGGCATGGGTTAAAATCAGCGCATCAATATCGCGTGGATTAACTGGCAGCCCTTTCCAGTTGCGCAAGCGCAGTTCCTTGCGTCCTTGAAACAAGCCGCAATCAATCATGATTTTTTTGCCACCGTCTTCGAGTAAATATTTTGATCCGGTGCCTGTGGCCCCTAAAAATGTCAGTTTCATTTAAATCTCCTTGTTATTTGTTTTTGTAATAATGCCGTCCGGTGAAATATTGCCATCAAGGGCCTGCCGTTCTTCATTGCTGAAAATATTCTCTTCATTGATGCTAAGCAGCTTTACCGCTTCACGCGCAATATGCGCCCAGCTGCAGCCATTGACGAAATGCATACCTTCAACATCAAGTGTGCCGCCCTTATTGATAAAGCCCAGAGCTTTGACATTTCTTCCTGCCCACAAAGGCTGTAACGTGCCCAGCATGAGTTCTGGACGCGTATGTGTTATCATCAGCACATGACGACTTGAGGGCACCACAATGTCATTGAACACCGTTTCCGGTGCTATATGCTCTGCCTCGCATTCATTGCGCGGCGCGCGGAACCGTCCCGGCTCGATCAAATAGGAAACGCCGTGCGCAATTCCCCGTTCTTTTAAACGCGCAGAGGCCTTTAAAACTTCCACAAGCTGATAGGCTCCCACGGCAATTAGGCTAATAGAAGCCGTATCCCCCTCATGCCCCGCCCAACCTATGCGGATGCCGCCATTAGTTAGTAATTTCTTGGAGTCATCGGCGGAAAAAAGAACAGGCATTTTGCGTTTTGGAATAACGAGCGTCCATATTTGTCCTTGCGTTTGATAAAGCTGAGACAGCGTTTCAGCGGCGCTGTTGTAATCAGCCGGAAATAAAACACGGGAGATATCAGATGTCTCTGACACCATGCTTTCTGCCAAAGACGGGTCTTGGTGAGACAGCTCATTCTTGCCATTCTCCCATGTGTTTGAAGTCAAAACCAGAGGCACGGAAAGCCATTTTGCAGGCTTGCCAATCTCTTTTTGATGTTTGGAAAAGATGATTTCCTGCCGCGCTCCGCCAAACATCTTGGCTCCAAACGCCTCATAGGTGATAATCATATTAATGCCGCCTTTATTGCCAAACGCCGCCCCTGCGACCGCTTCTTCATTGAGCGCAGTAATTACTTTGCCAAGCGTGGATTCTTCTATCCCTTCTTCAGCATCAACAACTCGAAACTCTAAGGCCTCCAGCGTATCGTCCATACGGTTGGACAGCATTTCATCTGGATTGCCCACGCGCGGTCTTAAATGGGGATTGGCTTTGACAATATCTAAAAACCCGCCATCAATTGCATCCATCGGGCTAACAGAATTCCATGTCTGCGGATCATTTTTCTGCGCACCAATTTCTCTAAAGGCCTCATCAGGCAGGGTTTTTAAACTGACATCACGATTGGCGACAGGGTGCTCTCGTTCTTTGGCGCGCCCAGATCCATCATGTTTTTGAAACAGAGTAATGGAGCGCTGCAATTCATCAAAAGGCACATAAAGCTTTTTAGCATGTGTGTTAAAACGCTTGGCGGCAACCTCGCTCACATAAGGATTATCCACCAACGGCAGATTATGAGCGTAATTAGTACCTTCATTGTAAAATCCAGCCCCTTTGGGCGCAACGGCGATGCCATAGGGTATGGGCACATGGTAATGCTCCACGGAATCCAGATTGGCAGCATATTCGCGTAGCCTGCGTTCCTGTTCCCAGATTACCCAAGCAAAGGCTGCCGGATCTCGCCCATCAAACACAATAGGCTCAAAACCGTGCAACTCAAGGTGCTTAATAAACCATTCAACGCCGCCCTCTTGCGACATGGTCGTGCGCTGATCAATGCGGCGGCCATTGGCAATCATGATAGGCACCACCTCACCGCAATCTTCTGCGCGCCACCAGCGCGGCGTCCAGTCCGCCCCCCGCTGTTCTTCAAACGCACCATCACTGAGAAAAGCCACCAGAGATTCTCCCGGCAAAGGCATATGGGCATATTGAACCGACGCAAAACCAAGATACCCCCCTTCCAGATGACCGCCGCCCGTATGAGGATTTACATGGCTTCCTAATGGAGAGTCCTGCTTTCCTTCCTTACCGAGCTTGTATGAATAAAAATCCTGCGCAAAACGGGTCAAGCCTTCTTCACTCAAATCATAGCGCTCTGCATGTTCTGCCGTCATATTGCCCAGCAATAAATTAACGCTGTCGATAGCGGCCACGGCATGGCCTTGCCCCATCACCCAGCTGCGCGTTTTTCCTATCAAAGCGTTCGCCAGCATGTATCCAACATAAGCCGGGATCATATTCAGCGAGCCGCCAAGATGGCCTTGCGGATCAGGCTTAAAATCATCATTTTGCAAATCACGGCCATCGGTATAAATATGACTGGCATAGGTCTGGTTGACCCCGAGCCACAT
>CAXBFT010000032.1:0-14217 GCA_963974945.1 uncultured Alphaproteobacteria bacterium | reverse complement strand
GCATTATCATAAGCAAGCTTCAAGCAGAATTATCAGAGTTTAAATCATCTTCCGTTTATCAAATGGCACAACAGGTTAATGCCATGATGAACAAAAAAAAATATATCGTTGATAATAAAAATTGGGGACAATCAGATTATTGGGCCACGCCAATTGAATTTATGGCACGTGGCGGCGATTGTGAAGATTTTGCAATTGCCAAATATACGGCTCTGCGCGCTTTAGGCGTACCGGATGAGCGTATGCGCATTGCCATTGTGCAGGATTTAAAGAAGAATGTTCCCCATGCGATATTGGTGGTGTATTCTGAAAAAGGTGCGGTAATCCTTGATAATCAGATCAAAGAGCTACGCCGCGCCGATACAATCTCACATTACAAGCCAATATATTCAATCAATCAACATGCATGGTGGTTACATACAACACCCAATGCACCGACAACAACAATCGTTGCCGCGGCAGAATAACCATATCACTTTAGTGATGCACGCCCTTAACACGATGGCGGGCATCATCAAGGTCATCATGAGGGTCTATATGAATAAAGACCTCGGATAGTGGAAAAAATTCTAAAATTCCATTTTCAATATCTTTTGCAATATTATGCGCTGCACGTAAAGTCAGATCGCCATCAGCCTCCATATCAAAAGCAATAACCGTGATCGTTCCATTTTTACGTGTCCGTAAATCATGCCACCCCGTTACATCTGAATGAGATTCAATAATGCCGATAATTTTATTGCGATCCTCATCCGGCAATTCCCGATCAAGCAAGACATCCATTGCTTTTTGTGCAATATTTCGCGCCAGATACGCCATAAAAACCGCGACAACCAATGCAAAAAGAGGATCAATCCAAAGTGGCGCGCCATACGCAGAAGCTGCCAAAACTGTAATAACCCCGACATTAACAATAATATCACTGCCATAATGCGCGCTATCGGCCTCTACAGCCAACGAATCATGCACGTCCAACGCTTTACGCTGTATCCGCACCAGAATGATAGACAGCACAATGGAAATAACCATCACAGTAATACCAAGCATATGCTGCTGCACCGGTTCGGGATTAGTTATGCGGTTTACAGATTCAAACACCAAAAAAGCGCCGCCACCTACTATCATCGCGGATTGAAACAAAGCGGAAACCGCCTCCATCTTCCCATGCCCCCAACGATGATCTTCATCCGCGGGGCGATGGGAATAATAGATACTCATCAACGCAGCAACAGAAACCAACGAATCCACAATCGAATCGGTCAGGGACGATAAAATACTGACAGAGCCACTCATATAATATGCGCCCGCCTTCACACAGATCAGAACAAACACAATGCTTATCGCCGCATAAGCAGCCATAAGAGAAGATCGTCTTGCAGGATTATCATTTGTCATTATCATGAATGGGATATTACTGATTAAATAAGCGCCTGCCCACCCCCTAATATACCGCGCCAAAGGATTATTTAAACACGACCGTAAAACATAGATATGAAAAACAAACGGATATAAAGCCATGCTCAAAACATACATTCTTACAATCGTCACATTCATCGCCGTCATCCCCGCCACTGCCCATGCATGGGGCGATCGCGCAAAGGAAAGCAAATGGGCGAATACCCTGATAAAAACCGATATAGCGTATGGCAATGACGATTTACAAAAGCTCGACATCTATGCACCGCGCGGGCAAAAGGCCCTCAAACCCGTTCTGATTTTCGTACATGGCGGCGGATGGCAACGTGGTGATAAAAAAATGGCAAAAGACCATGGTAAATTCTATGCCGATCAGGGCATCATTTTGGTTTCCGTGAATTACCGCCTTGCACCAAAAGACCTGCACCCCGCCCAAGCGATTGATACGGCCGCGGCAGTAAAATGGGTTTATGACCATATTTCTGATTATGGCGGCGACAAAAACAACATCTATATTTCAGGACATTCCGCAGGCGCGCATTTGGTTGGCCTGATTGGCACAGATAATAAATATCTGGCCACGCATAACCTATCCCCCACCATGTTTAAGGCCGTATTCCCCAATGATACAGGCAGTTTTGATTTCAATGACCCGATTGAAAAGGGAGCGCGCATTGTTCAGCCAAAAATTGATGAGACCTTTGGCACTGATCCCGTAGGGCTAGCCGAAGCCTCCCCCATCACCTATGCCCGAAGCAATAAAAGCTTCCCGCATTTTGTAATGTTTGTAACCGCGGAGCGCCCCGATGCCGTGCGCCAAACCAAGGCATTTGACGATGCGCTAAAGGGTTCCGGCGCGCAAAGTGAAATGCACGTCATTGATGGCAACAGCCACCGCGAAATGAATCTCGCAATGTCCGATCCCAACTCTCCGATTTCCAAGAAAATATTAGAAGTCATTTGGGGACAATAAAACGGCATAAATTGACATCCCTTACGCGAGAGATCATAATTATAAGATAGAGATCAGCGTGAGGGGTGGCACATGAAAAAGCTCAAAAAAACATCATCGGTTTCGGCCAATATGATGATTACCGCACTGAAGGCCATGGGGTATGTGAACGCGCCACTTGATGAAGATGATGAACACCTGCCCCGCCCGACAACGCGCAAAGCCTTTAAGAAAACGCCCGATTCAAAGCTCTCTATTTCAGGGAAAAGCATTCACCTTGTTTTCATAGGCACGTCAGAGCGTTATGACCGCCCCGCGCGGGAGGTTTTTGTCCCCGCGAAAGGTATGCTCGGCCACGGAACGCTCGCCACGTTGAAGGAACTGACGGGCGTGGAGTTTTAGCGGTCATTGCAAGCGATAGCGAAGCAATCCTAAGCTCTGGCCATAGATTGCCGCGTCGGGTTTCACCCTCCTAGCAATGACGAAATTGTTTTATGCTGCTTCGCTCTTTTTAATGGTATCCACCGCGTCAGAGCAGCGATTGCATAAATGCCCGCTCTCTACTGTGACTTCGGGCAATACTTTCCAACAACGTTCACATTTTTCGCCTTCGGCTTTTTCAATTAAAATACGTTCGCCATCAAAAAAACCTGATTTTTTAGGTATATCCTCCATATAAACAAAGTCAGACACAATGCATATTTCAGCCCAATCAATGTTTTTAAACCCTTGCGCAATCTCGTCATCAAGAAGGCCTAATTTTAAATAGGCTTCAAGGGATGAGCGAATTGTTTTATTAGCGCGCATCGGTTCAATCTCAGCAAGCACTCCATCGCGAACGCTAATAATCTGAGACCACTTATCCGCCAAAGCCTCAGCCTTCCACGCCTCATCCACTTTCGGGAATTCGCGTAAGTGGATACTTTGTGCATCATCGAACACACCTTCGGGGCGGTGACTCCATGCTTCTTCCGTCGTAAAGCTCAAAATCGGCGCGAGCCATGCGGTTAGGTGAGAGAAGATCTCTGCCATTACGGTGCGGCACGCTTTACGCTCGAACATATCGGCGCGGTCGCAATAGAGGCGATCTTTGCGGATGTCGAAATAGAAGGCTGAGAGGTCTTCGTTACAGAAATCATGCAAGCGTTTTGCCAATTTTCCGAATTGATAGGTTTTGATGCATTCACGCACAAAGCCATCCATCTCATGGATTTTATGGAGCATATAACGCTCTAGCTCCGGCACGTTCTTATCATTCAAATCAACGCGTTCTTCCGCAGTAAACCCATCCAACGCCCCGAGTAAGAAGCGCAATGTATTACGCAAACGGCGGTATAAATCACCCGTATTTTTAAGCGTATCCTTACCAATGCGGATGTCTTCATTATAATCAGACAGCATCACCCACAGGCGGATAATATCCGCGCCGTATTGATCCATCATCTTGAGCGGGTCAACGACATTGCCGACAGATTTCGACATTTTGTATCCCTTTTCATCGAGAACAAAGCCATGCGTCAGAACGTTTTTATACGGCGCAACGCCGCGTGTTCCTACGCTTTCGAGCAAGGAAGAATGGAACCAACCGCGGTATTGGTCTGACCCCTCAAGATAAAGGTCGATCTGATCCACACCCTCAAAGCATGGCCATGTTTTGGTATCACCGACCACGAATTGGTGGGTTGAACCCGATTCAAACCAAACATCAACGATGTCATTCACCTTTTGATATTGGTTGGCCTTATCGCCGAGGAAACGCTCTTCTACGCCATCTTTGTACCATGCGTCCGCGCCCTCTTCCTCGAACGCCTTATCGATGGCTTCGAATACGGCTTCATCAATGAGAACCTCGCCAGTGTCTTTATGCAGGAATAGCGCAATCGGCACACCCCATGTGCGTTGGCGTGAAATACACCAATCGGGGCGTTTTTCGATCATCGCATTGATGCGCGCCTCGCCCTTTGCGGGATACCAGTTTGTATCTTTGATCGCCGCCAATGCCTTCGTGCGGATTTCACCTTTACCATCCATCGCGATAAACCATTGCGGGGTGGTGCGGAAAATCACGGGGGCTTTTGAACGCCAGCTATGTGGGTATTCGTGCTTAACTGAACCCTTGGCAAGCAATTTACCCGCCGCCGCAAGTTCACGCAGGACAGAGAAGTTTCCACCGCCAAGCTTGCCCTTTTGGTCATAAACTTCTTCACCCGCGAATAAGCCAACATGCGGGCGGAATTTCCCATCATCAGTGACGTTATCGGTGATTTCGATTTGATCTTTTTCAGAGCGCGTTGCATTTACCGAACGAATGAGGTTAAAGTCATCCTCACCATGGCCACCAGCCATATGCACAAACCCCGTTCCTGCATCATCTGTAACAAAATCACCTTCCAAAAGCGGCACATCAAATGAACGATAATATTCGTCCGTCTCTGCCAGAGGGTGCTTGCATATAGTTCCCTCCATTTCCAAACCTTCAAATGTATCCAAGCAAGACCAGTCTTTGATTTTAGCCTGCGCTTTTATCTCTTCTGCTTGGCTCATCGCCAATACAATTTTCCCTAACTTTCCTTCACTAACACCCTCTTCGTAAGATACTATTTCAAACACACCATAATAAATGCCCTCACCGCATGCCAAAGCCCTATTACTCGGTATTGTCCACGGTGTTGTTGTCCAAATAACAATATCGGCGTCTTTAATGGGCTCCCATTCTGTCTTCAACACGGGAAAACGTACCCAGATTGTTACGGATTTATGTTCGTGATATTCTACCTCTGCCTCGGCGAGAGCGGTTTTCTCAACCGTTGACCACATGACAGGGCGCAGGCCTTTATACAGGCCGCCATTTTTTGCGAATTTATGGATCTCACGTGAGATTAGGCCTTCGGCGCGGGTGGTCATGGTGCGGTATGGGTTGCCCCATTCACCTGTTACGCCTAAACGTTGGAACTGTTTGCTTTGAATATCCACCCAGTTTTGCGCGAAAACGCGGCATTCTTCACGGAACTCAAGCACAGGCACGTCGTCTTTATCTTTGCCTGCATTGCGGTATTTCTCCTCAATCTTCCATTCAATCGGCAGACCGTGGCAATCCCACCCCGGAACATAGGGCGCATCGAACCCCATCATACCATATGACTTCACAACCACGTCTTTGAGGATTTTATTGACCGCGTGTCCCATGTGGATATTGCCGTTTGCGTATGGCGGACCATCATGCAGGATGAATTTTTTCTTGCCCTTGGCCTTTTCACGCATTTTACCGTACAGATCAATCGCATCCCATTGCGCCAGAATCTCAGGCTCCTTCGTCGGCAAGCCGCCACGCATTGGGAAGTCAGTTTTAGGAAGGAATACCGTATCGCGGTAATCTGGTTTTTGATCTGTGTTATCTGTGCTCATAATAGCGTCCTTAAATATTCTAGACCCTATATATGGCGCGTGTTGTCGTAAGAATCAAGCAGGGGAACATATTTATAATAAATTAAAGCGGATTAACGCGACAAATCCAATAAAATCGCACTCAAAGCCTCTCCCTCACTATTGGCCAGCACTTCATGCACCTGATGTTCATAGGCATGACGCTCCGTCTCTTTAATCAACCCACTGGGGACGATGGCTTTATTTACCTCTAATGCATGAAACATTCTGGCATCATCATATAAAAGATGATCATGGCGTATCTGACCATGGTGAAACGCACTGGCCAGCGCAAATTGTATCGCATGTGTTGTTTCATGATGCACTGTATTCAAAATAAACGCAGGATTTCGAAATTGCGCTTCACCGCCCTTTTCCAGTCGGATCGTCCCTCTGTTTTCTTTTAAATTACCTGTAAAGCCACCAAGGTTACGAATATTGAGTTTAAGCATGTCCGGCGGCGTATTCGTAAATGCATATTTGGTTGGAATAACATCTGCCATGCCAAGCAAATAGGTCTTGGCATGAAGCTTTGAAATATCCAATATTGTTGTTTCCAATAAGGCATCATCTTCAATATCTTGCCAATTGCCAATAACATCACGATGATATGAATAATCATTTGAGTTCATTGCACTCGTAAAATAAGAACGCCTTTGATCCTGCAGATGAATGAGGGCATCTGATGCAGAAAAAGAATCAACGATAACAGATAAAGCGTCTCTGGTATGACGCGCAGTTCCATATTTAGACTGTGGCAATTTCTGCCTTAAAGCATCAACGACCTCATAGATTGCGCTACATTTTGCATGCAAGCTCATACCATCCAGATCCATTGGCGTAACTTCACCATGAACAGCAAGATTGTATATTTCTTTTATTCTTTGTAATTGATTATTTTTCATATCACCCTAAACCAAGAGCAGATACTACAAATTTTTGAAATAAAAAACAAATAAAAAAAAGCGAGAGCCTGTGGGGGAGTGGCTCTCGCTATAGTGAATTACCAAAAGATAAGAGGGTATGTCTTATTGATAATTGGGGTGTAAATGTAAGAAGGGGTTGTAATGCAAGGATGGTGACCCTACCAGTGCAATTAATGCATACCTATCATGCGGAAAAGCTAATATTCTAAAGGCTATATCCCTAAAATCCAAATCATGAGGGGGATATAGAACAGAGCAAATATAGTTCCGAGCAGAATAGTCGTCGCCGCCTTTTCAGGCTCTAGCTTCATCTGCGTGGCAAAGGCCGCAATATTTGCGCCGGATGGTACAATCGAAACAATCATAATCAAATTATGAATATCTTCATTAAACAAATGCAAAACCATGCGATCGAAGATAATAAATGCAAATGCAATAAGAGGCCAAACGATAAACTTTCCTGCAAAAGTCAACGCGACGAAACGCAGGCCAAAAACAAATTTATCAAGGTTTGAAAGTGCCGCACCAATAATCATCATACCAACAACAACATATGCGCCCTTAAAATGCGTCCAATATGTCCAAAAAATATCGGGCAACTCCGCCCCCGATTGGTTCACTACCAAGCCCAGCGCAATGGCATAAATCGTTGGAAATTTAATGATCTTATTCAAACTGGTGCGCACATCAAAATTACCGCGCGCGGCTATATAATACCCTATTGTCGCCTCGAAAATAAGACTACCCAAATTCATAAAGATATAAATTGCAACAAGCTCTTTCGAGAAGAACAACAAAACCAAAGGGAAACCAAAATACCCCGTATTGCCCATTGCGGCGCACATCGCCATTAAATTAGCCTGATTATCACCATAGACATGCTGCCCTAATTTCAAAAAAGATAAGGCAACAAACGCGCTTATGCCGTACAGAATAAATGGCAACGCTATATAGCTCGGCTTGAAATCAAGGGATGAGACAAAACCAAACATCACCACAGGCATAAAAATATACATGGCCAAAGTGCCAAGGCTTTGACGATCAACATGCAAGAACTTCCCCGCAATATACCCCGCGCCAATCAGTGCATATAAAGGCAGAAGATTGAAAAAAAGAGAAAGGAAAACACTCATAACATCACCACAAAAAAACAGCACTATAACGAAGCAGTAAGGATTGCCCGTGCCTGATCACAATCTTTTTTCATTTGAATGATCAGATCATCAAGGGAGTTAAATTTGGCTTCTCCGCGTAAACGCTCTATGGGGCGGATAGATAAAGTTTCGCCGTATATCTCACGGTCAAAATCAAAGATAAAGGTTTCAACCTGCGCCATTGGCACTTCGAACATCGGGCGAATCCCAATATTGGTTGCCCCCATCATCCAATCTTCTTGCTCCGTAAGTTTCACGAAACACGCATAAATACCATAAGCAGGATGTATTGTATCGGCCAGTCTGATATTCGCCGTCGGATAGCCAAGCTCTCGCCCGCGTTGATCGCCCTTAAAGACCTCGCCGCGAATCTCCCAATTCCAACCAAGAACATCATTGGCTTGCGCAATTTTTCCGTGACGAAGCAATTGACGCACGCGACTGGAGGAAAGGGATGCATCGCTATCGCCTCTAATTTCATCAATCACACTCACGGCAAGACCGGCATTTTTAATTGTGTCCGGTGTTCCCTGACGCAATTGTCCGAATTTGAAATCATAGCCGACAATAACATGCGCCGCGGCCAAACCCTCTATCAATATATGCTGCACAAAAGCCTCGGCGCTTTGGCTTGCGAAATCCCAATTAAACGGCAATGATAATATTATGTCGACATTCTGCGCGGCCAAACGTTCAACTTTCAACTGATGCGGGGTGATACGGCATGGCGGTTCATCCGGACGGAAGAGTTGATGTGGATGCGGTTCAAACGTGAGAACACCCAACGACTTACCCATGTCATTGGCAAATTTACGCGCACGCGCGATTAATGCCTGATGCCCCAAATGGACACCATCAAAATTACCGATCAAAACCACACAATCGCGTGCTTCAGGCGGCAAATTCTTAAAATCTTCAAAATAGAGCATAGGGCCATCATTTCCTTAGATAATATCTGTTTTATAGATAACAGGACAAAATGCAAAACCCTTTTTTATTTTGTTTCTTTCAATAATCCATTGTAACTTTATGGGCGCATCATACGAAACGTATGTATATTAAAACCCTATTTAAATAAGGATTATTTTTATGAATACTAAAACTTTGAACACACTTCTTGCCGGCGCAGTCGCGGTTAGCGCACTTGGTTTTTCTACAACATCTGCAAGCGCGATGAATGACACAGGCGAAAAATGCTATGGCGTTGTTAAAACAGGCATGAATGGCTGTGGCTCCGCGGATAAGGCGCATGGCTGCGCTGGTATGGCAACAACTGACGCAAGTGGCGTTGAATGGGTTTCCCTTCCAAAAGGCACATGCGAAAAATTGGCTGGCGGTTCATTAGAGCCTGTTATGCCTGAAGAAGCACCTGAAGAACAATAAGCCTTATGAGCGCACCTGTATCATTACATAGAGACATGCAGGTTATAAAGAACTGCACATCGGATTATGGGTTACCTAATCCGGTGGGTATAGGGTTAAGATCACCGCATTACCAAGAGATCTTAGATACGATGCCTGATTTAGGTTGGTTTGAAATTCATCCGGAGAATTATTTTTGCGGCGGCATCCACAAACATTTTCTAGATCAAATTGCAGAGCATTACTCCCTGAGCATGCACGCCGTTGGCCTGTCTCTTGGCGCAGATCAGCCCGTCGACAAAGACCACCTCAACGCATTCAAAACCCTGATTAATCGCTATAATCCCTTTATCATTTCCGATCATATATCATGGAGCGCCAGCGGCAATGCCCATTTAAACGATCTCCTTCCCCTACCCTATACGCAAGAAACACTGAAACGTGTCTGCGCCAATATCGATCAGGTGCAAAATGAGCTTGGACGGCGCATGTTGGTTGAAAACCCATCAACCTATATAGCCTTTAAAGACAATGATATGAGCGAGGCTGAATTTATGAACGCGGTCTGCATGCAAACCCAATGCGGCATGATTTTGGATGTGAATAATATCTATGTCCAAAGCCATAATCACGGCATCGACCCTTATGCCTATATTGAAACCATAGACCACGCGCATATTGGCGAAATTCATCTGGCAGGGCATATCGAAAAACCCGTCAATGATACTCATACCATTTTGATAGATACACATAATCAAACAATATGCGATCCTGTTTGGGCGCTCTATGACTATGTCATTCAAAAGACAGGCGGGGCGCCGACCCTGATTGAATGGGATCAAGATTTTCCGCCCTTAAAAACCTTGCTTTCTGAAGCAAAGAAAGCGCGCCATATTATAGGAGGGCAATGCCGTCATGCAGCTAAATAAATTCCAAAAAGCATTCAAAGAAACCATGCTGCGCCCTCTTTCCTCCCTTAATGAGGGCAATGAATACTTGGCGCAGCACTTAAATGAAGATCACATCCCGCTGCCAAATCGCCTGCAGGTCTATCATAATAATATCATCGGTAGTTTGTGCGCCGCCATATGCGCAACATTTCCGATTATCGAAAATTTAACGGGTGCAGAATTTTTAAAAACCATGGCACGGGAATATACCTTTAAAAACCCTCCAAAAAACGCCTGCCTGCATATGTACGGGGTAGGATTTGATGATTTCATTAAGTCTTATGAACCCGCAAAGTCCTTGCCCTATCTTCCCGATGTTGCATCATTAGAAATCGCACTTAATAATGCCTATTATGCGCAAGATGACGCGCCAATTTCTGCCGATGCCCTCGCGCAAATATCCCCGGAAGAATTAGGCGAGGCTGTACTTAGCCTACGCCAAAGCGCTACGCTCCTCCGCTCTTCCTATCCACTTCTTCAAATCCGTGATTTTTGCCTACATGCCAAAGAAGCTCCAGATTTATCAAAAGTCATAGACATCTACTTGATGATCTACCGTCCGCATCTGGACGTTCATATTATTACACTGGAAAAGGATGAATATCATTTCCTGCATTTGCTCGCACACCAAAAGCCTTTAGGCGAAGCTTTAGAGCAAGCAAGCGAAAAATTTTCCACCTTTGATTTCACCTTGTTCTTACAAAAACATGTTTCCCTTGGAACCTTTGCAATGATCACAGCGAATTGAAAAATAAACTTGATTGACCGTATTAAAGAGTTAGTGTGTGGTCTTATTAAATAATAACAAGATTCGTAAAGTTTATGACTGAGATCGACCAAGAGGAAAAAGCAAATCGCGCCGCACTCCGAGCAGAACAGCGCGCAGGAAAAAACCTTAGAAAACGTCTGTTATGGATGAGCCTTGCCTTTGGTATATTGCTCCTCGATCAACTCAGCAAATGGGCCGTTACCGAAATGATTTTCCGCCCGAGAATAGAAGGTCAAAACGGTGTGAACTTCTTTGAGTGGTATATAAATACGCCAAATGCATTAAGCGGCATCTACATTAAAATTACATCATTTTTTAACCTTGTCATGGCATGGAATACCGGCGTGAGCTTTAGCATGTTTAGTAATTCAGGCGAATATATGAAATATATACTCATCGCCGTGGCGTTAGGAATCACCACATTATTCAGTGCATGGCTATGGCACACCAAAAAACATAGTGAGGGCATTTGCTATGCTTTAATTATCGGCGGTGCGCTTGGAAATGTAATTGATCGCGCACGCTTTGGCGCAGTGATTGATTTCCTTGATTTCCATGTTATGGGTTATCATTGGCCTGCATTTAATGTTGCAGATATGGCCGTTGTAATCGGTGTAACATTATTGGTTATCACATCTTTATTCTTTGATCTTGAACGCAAAGGGCGCTATCGTAAGCAAAGAATAAATTAAGACATATAAAGTACATACCGTGTGTTTCAATAACAAAACCAAAATGGCAGAGAAGAATGACTCATAAACATAACGCCCTAATTTTAACCCTAGGCATCTCCACACTGCTTTTAAGCAGTTGCTCCGGAGTGAAAAACTCTTTGGGTCTAGATAAACAAGCTCCCGATGAGTTCGCCGTGATTACGCGCGCTCCATTGGAAGTCCCGTCAGCACTTGTCTTGCCACCACCACAGCCCGGCATGCCGCGACCACAAGAGGCCAGTGCTATAAACCAAGCGCAAGAAGTCTTACTTGGTAATACGGCAAAGCAGCAGCCAGCACAAACCAGTTCATCAGAAAATGCGCTATTGCAAAAGACAGGTGCAGATAACGCCGACCCAACGATCCGCGCAAAAATCAACGCAGAAACAAAAGAATTAGAAGAGCGCAATATTCCTGTTGCCAAGAAACTACTGAACTTAGGCGGCTCTAAAGTTGATGCTTCTGCCACAGTTGTCGATGCAAAGAAAGAACATGAACGCATCAAGAAAAATTGGGAAGAAGGCAAAAGCGTGACTGATGGAGAAACTCCCACTATAGAAGAATAAGGCAAATAATCATGCAGCATAAACTCCTCATTCGATTTTGCGCGCTTGGCTTACTTAGTGCGACATGTCTGGGTTTTCCAATATCGACGCATGCAAAAGCACCGATAGAACAAGCCACATATGAAAAAGTGTTTAATGCGAAATCCTATACGCTTGATAACGGGATGCAGATTGTGGTTGTTGAAAATCACCGCGCACCTGTTTTAACGCATATGGTGTGGTATAAAGTTGGCGCGGCCGATGAAGTAAGCGGTAAATCAGGCATCGCGCATTTTCTTGAACACCTCATGTTCAAGGGGCAGAGCGATCCAATATTAGGGGATATTAAAGCAGGCGAATTTTCACGCATAATACGATCATTAGGCGGGCAAGATAATGCTTTTACCTCCCAAGACTACACGGCCTACTATCAAAGCATATCTAAAGACCATCTGGAAAAAGTCATGACGATGGAGGCCGGGCGCATGCGTGGCCTCGCTCCACCTTTGGAAGATGTTGCATCAGAAAACAAAGTCATTCAAGAAGAACGTCGCCAACGCACAGATAACGACCCCCGTGCAAAAATGAGCGAGCAACTCAATGAAGCCTTGTTCCCCAACCACCCCTATTCCGTACCGATTATTGGTTGGATGCACGAAATTCAAGAGCTAAGCTGGGATGATGCAAAGACATTTTACGATATTTATTATGCACCCAATAACGCCATATTAATTGTATCAGGTGATGTCATTGGGGATGACGTTTTTGAAATTGCCAAACGAACATATGGCACATTAAAACCCGCCAACACACCAGAGCGCATTAGAACAAAATCTCCGCCCTTTATTGCAAAAACATCTGTAACCCTAATAGATGAAACAATCAGAGAGCCTGTTTTCACCCGCGAATACCGCGTCCCAAGTTTCCGCCTCAATGCACAAGATTCGCTTGCTCTACAAGTTTTAGAAGAAATCATGAGCGGTGGCACGACATCACGCCTGTATCAATCCCTTGTGGTTGATCAAAAACTAGCTACCGAAATTTCACTATCCTATAGCGCCGCCTCATGGGATGATGCAACGCTTTCCATTCAGGCCATCCCAGCGGGAGCAGAAAATCTGGCGACGATGGAAGATGCCGTTGATGCGCAATTGCGCCTGCTTATTAAAGATGGTGTAAGCGACACAGAGCGAAGTGATGCCATAACCCGCATGCAAGCCGCTGCAATTTATGCCAGAGATAGCCTCAGCGGCCCAGCAATGATCATTGGGTACAACCTTGTCACAGGATCAACCCTTGATGATATTGAACATTGGCCAAGTCAAATTGAACAGGTGACCAAGGAACAAATTATGGATGTTGCTGCGCGCTATCTTAATCCTGATATACCATCCTCCACACCGCCTATTGACGGATTTTTATTACCGAAAATATCTATTCCCCCAACAGCAGAACAAGAGGCAGAACAATGAAACATATGCTTTTTTGCCTTCTTTTTGCCGTTACCACCCCCGCCCTTGCCGCGGAGCCTTTTCTTAATATCCAAGAAGTGCAGAGCGCGAAAGGGTTAAAGGCGTGGTTGGTTGAGGATCACTCAATTCCTGTCATTGCCCTACAATTTTCATTCTTAAACTCAGGCGCAAAAAATGACCCTGCGGATAAACAAGGTCTGGCACGCTTAGCCTCTAATACCATGGATGAAGGCGCAGGCGATCTGACATCTAATACCTTCCAAAAGAAATTATTGGACCAGTCTATAACCTTGGTGTTCAACACATCACGCGATCATTTCGGCGGACAACTAAAAACCCTGACCCGTAACAAAGACGAAGCCTTCTCACTCCTCGAACTTGCGGTAAATGCACCACGTTTTGATGATGACGCGGTAGAGCGCATGCGTGCATCAAATATAAGCCGTATAAAATCGTCCATGGCCAATCCAAAATGGATTGCCGCGCGCATTCAAAATGACCGTATTTTTGAAGGCCACCCTTATGCGAATAACAG
>CAXBFT010000031.1:0-14237 GCA_963974945.1 uncultured Alphaproteobacteria bacterium | reverse complement strand
GGCCGAAATCCATGCGAAGGGTGTGAAACAAAATATTTGTGTGGTTGTCCCTACGTTGCCTAAGCTTGAATTTAATGTTCAGGCTCTATTAGAGGGGTTTGAGATACCTGTTTATGTCTCTGCCAATCCTGTTGTGAAGTGGGAAGCATTCAAGTCATGTGATATTGCAATTGCTGTATCAGGTACTGCGGCGTTGGAGCTTGCATATGCAGGTGTTCCACATGTTATCGGATATAAGGTCAGCACGATAACAAGCCTGATCCTTCGTATGATGGTAAAAGTTAAGCGTGCGCATTTGGCTAATATATTATTGGATGGCGATATTGTACCAGAGTTTTTGCAAGAAAAATGTAACCCGGAAGATATAGCCAAAAAAGTTTTGGAGCTTTTGGATGATCCTGAACAAATGCAGAAACAAAAAGATGCATTCCAAGGGCTTGAGTCGCTATTATCAAATAGCGAAGGCGTAGACCCATCGCTTCGTGCAGCGCAATTTATTCAGAGCGTTATTGATAAATAAAAGTGAGAGGCAAGCGTATTACAGCTTGCCCTCTAATTCTGGCACAGCATCAAATAAATCAGCGACAAGCCCGTAATCTGCAACAGAAAATATTGGTGCATCCTCATCTTTATTAATGGCAACAATAATTTTAGAATCTTTCATGCCCGCCAAATGTTGAATAGCACCAGATATTCCAACGGCGATATAAAGATCTGGTGCTACAATTTTACCCGTTTGACCGACCTGATAATCATTGGGGACATATCCTGCATCAACCGCGGCGCGTGATGCACCCACGGCGGCACCAAGTTTATCAGCCAGTTTATTGATAATAGCAAAGTTTTCTGATGAGCCAACACCGCGTCCGCCGGAAACCACAATTTTTGCAGATGTCAGTTCAGGGCGTTCTGATTTAGATAACTCATGCTTTATGAATGTGCTTAACCCCGATGCGGATGATGCATTGTAATCTTCAATGGACGCGTTGCCACCTTCTGTACTTACAGGATCAAATGTGGTTGATCTTACGGTGATTAACTTGATTGTATCTGATGACTTAACCGTCGCGATAGCATTGCCCGCATAAACAGGACGTGTAAAAGTATCTGCGCTTTCAACTGAAAGAATATCCGAAATTTGCTGTACATCTAAAAGAGCGGCAGCGCGCGGAAGAATGTTTTTACCGTATGTCGTTGCTGGCGCAAGGATATGGGAATATGCAGGTGCCAGAGCAACCAGTATAGGCGCAATTTCTTCTGCAAGAGGGTGTTCTAGATTGGGGCTATCTGCCTTAATAACCTTGGCTACGCCATTGATTTTTGCAGCAGCTTGCGCGGCGGAGCTGCAATTTGCACCAGCAATAAGCACATGAACATCACCGCCTATTTTTATGGCTGCTGTAATGGTGTTTAGGGTTGCAGATTTAATTTCAGAATTATCATGCTCTGCTAAGATTAGTATGCTCATTTTATATTCCCCTTATATTACTTTTGCTTCATTTTTAAGCTTTTCTATAAGCTCATCAACATTGGCAACTTTAATGCCACCTTTGCGCACTGGCGGCTCACTGACTTTAAGGATTTCAAGGCGCGGCGTATATGTCATGCCAAACTCTGACGGATCAATAACATCTAATTGTTTTTTCTTTGCCTTCATAATATCCGGCAACTTTGCATAGCGCGGCTCATTCAGGCGTAAGTCTGTCGTGATGATAGCTGGTGTTTTAATGGAAATTGTTTCCAAACCACCATCAATTTCACGCGTTACATTGATGACACCATCTGTGAGTTCAACCTTAGATGCAAATGTTCCTTGCGCCCAGCCAAGCAAAGCTGCAAGCATTTGCCCCGTTTGGTTTGAATCGTCATCAATGGACTGCTTGCCCATAATAACCAAATCAGGGCTCTCTTTATCAATGATAGCCTTTAGTGTTTTTGCAACCGCCAAAGGTTCAACACCACCAAGATCGATGGGGGTATCTGTTTTAATTAAAATGCCGCGATCCGCGCCCATAGCCATAGCAGTACGAAGTTGCTCCTGCGCTTTTTCAGGCCCGATTGTAACGACGATAATTTCGGTGGCTTTACCGGATTCTTTGATACGCACGGCTTCTTCAACAGCAATTTCATCGAAAGGATTGACTGACATTTTAACATTTGCGTTATCAATGCCCGAGCCATCACTTTTTACTCGAATTTTGACGTTATAATCAACGACACGTTTAATTGGTACTAAGATTTTCATATTAAGGCTACTCCGTGAATCGTGGAATAAGGAAAGATGTCTTTAATTTTGCGATAAAAAATAGGAAAGCACAAGGAGCAATATTGCGATGCCTTGTAATGCGACGCGCGCGCGCATGAGTTTATTGCCGTATTTTTCATTAAACTCACCGCCCTTGGCCATAGAAAACAGGCCGAGTCCTAATACACCAACAATGGATAGGATTGTAGCAGCGATAAGTATGTAAAGTATCATAGTCATATTAATTGTTCTACTACATTGGTATGATGATGTATAGTGGTTATAAATATGTGCCTGCACGCGTTTTTACATAAATTTGACATGCGATTTGAGAATCTATATATTATAAAAACGAAATATAAAAAATGGTGAAGCATGGTTACTGAATTTAAAAAAGGCACAACGGATATTTTCTGGAGTTACAGATGGACGTTTGATGCAAAGTCTACAGTCTTATTTAGCAATCCTAAAACACGCACAAATGTTGTCTATACGGCAGATGAACTTGGTAAAATTTTATCACGTAGCGATGACGAAAATTCATTTATACCAATTCCGCGAAATGTAATGCAGAGCGCCTATGAGGTTGTAGAAACCCGTTTAAAAGCTGCGGCGTAAGCTCATAAGATAATTAACATCTAAATCCTTTTGTGACAGCTCAAAAGCATTTTTCACAGGATTAAAAATCAGCCCCGTGATGTTTTGCGGGGCTAAGTTATGGGGGCGGCATGCCGTTACAAGTTCTGAGGGTTTTATAAATTTTTTCCAGTGATGCGTCCCACGCGGAACCCAACCCAGTATGTATTCCGCAGCAATAATACCAAGGGCATATGATTTTTTTGTACGGTTAAGCGTGGACATAATTAACAAGCCTTCAGGTTTCAAACGTGCCTGACAAATGTTAATAAATGCATCTACATCGCTCACATGCTCTATAATTTCTAAAGCGCAGACAACATCGAATTTATCTTCTAAATTTGCGGCATCCCCGCATTTGTAATTTATATTAAGGGAGGATTGTTGTGCATGCTCTGTTGCTGTGGTTATGGCAATGATGTCGGCATCAATACCGGTAACATTTGCACCCATACGGCTCAGGGCTTCACTCACTAAACCGCCGCCACACCCAATATCAAGAATATGAAGGCCACTTAGCGCATCAAGTGCATTAAAATCACGATTAAATGCGGTGCATATCTGTTGTTTTATATAATACATACGCACAGGATTAAGGCGGTGGAGCGGCTTAAATGGGCCATTTTCATTCCACCAATTATCAGAATCTTTTGCAAAATGTTTTATTTCATTTTCATCTATAGTCGCATTTTTTTGCATGAGCTTTGACAAATCCCTTTGATTTTTTACGCGAAGCTTAGTATGGATAAGCACTTAGATAAATACAAGAGTATATAAGACGTAAACATGGCTTTAATTGTTGCAAAATTTGGTGGAACTTCAGTAGCGGACATTGCGCGTATTGAAAACGCCGCAAATAAAATAGTTCTAGAGGTCGAAGCAGGGCATAAGGTTGCCGTTGTTGTTTCGGCTATGTCGGGTGTAACCAACCAACTCGTATCATATTGTCGTGACATCAGTCCGATGCATGACGCCCGTGAATATGACACGGTTGTATCAAGTGGAGAGCAAGTAACAGCGGGACTTATGGCTATGGCGTTACAAAAACGCGGCATTACTGCGCGCTCTTGGCTTGGATGGCAAATCCCGATTAAAACCAATAATGTACATGGTAAGGCGCGTATTGAAGATATTAATACAGATGAACTTCATAAGCGCCTGAATGATGGTGAAGTTGCCGTCATACCAGGATTTCAAGGGGTTACGGCTCTAAACCGTATCTCTACATTGGGGCGCGGCGGTTCTGATACATCGGCTGTGGCTGTGGCTGCGGCTTTGAAGGCGGATCGATGTGATATATATACCGATGTTGATGGCGTTTATACGGCGGACCCACGCATTGCACCGAAGGCTAGAAAGATTAATAAAATATCATATGAGGAAATGCTTGAACTTGCCTCATTAGGAAGCAAGGTTTTGCAAACACGTTCGGTTGAAATGGGCGCAAAAAGTGGTGTGCCAATTCAGGTCTTGTCAAGTTTTGGTGAAAATATTGGAAGTGCGCTAAAAGGTACTTTGGTAACAACAGAGGATAATATTGTGGAACAAGAAGTAGTGAGTGGCATTGCCCATAGTCGTGATGAAGCAAAAGTAACACTGGTTGGTGTAAGTGACGTTCCTGGTGTTGCGTGTCGTTTATTTGAACCGTTGGCCGATGCATCGATTAATGTTGATATGATTGTACAGAATATTTCAGAAGAAGGTCTAACAGATATGACCTTCACCGTACCAAAGGGTGAGCTTGATTTTGCCATTAAGACAATTAAGGAAAAAGTTGATCTGAATTACCGTGATTTGGTGACAGATGCAAATGTTGCAAAAATTTCCGTTGTCGGGATTGGTATGAAAAGCCATGCAGGCGTTGCAAATAAAATGTTTAAGACGTTGGCAGATAAAAACATCAATATTCAAGTTATATCAACTTCTGAAATTAAGATCAGTGTGTTGATCGAAGAAGATTATACCGAACTTGCTGTACGTTCATTGCATTCTGCCTATGGACTTGATAAAGAAGATTAAATTCTTTGTTTGTAAAATGCGCTAGGGTAATGACAGAGGCATAAAATTCGCTTATGCTCTACGCACCATGAAAAAGCATCTACCGATCGATGATCTCGAAGCTATAGCGAATGAAAATGTCGGCGAAGCCCTTCGTCAGACGAGGATATTCTATGGCAAATCGTTGGACGATGTTGAAAAAGATTTACGCATACGCGCCTCTCAGATTGATGCGATTGAGCGGGGGGATATTTCTTCTTTGCCCGGGCGCGCTTATGCTATTGGCTTTGTCCGTAGTTATGCCGAATATTTAGATATTGATGGCGCAACAACCGTGCGGCTATTCAAAGCCCATTTTATGGAAGAAAAAGTAAAGGAAGACTTGTCTTTTCCTGTTCCTGCATCTGAAACAAAGACTCCGCCTTATTGGGTTGTCGCGGTTGGCATCTTTGTCGTTATTGGTTTGTTTTATACGCTTTATATTATAAATAAACCTGATCGCGCCGAGATTGTTCAAATTGCAGAAGTATCGGAAGATATAAAAAAACATATCTCAGAGGGGATGGAGGTATTAGAGCCTGAAGTCGTTATTGATGACCCCATTATTGCCGTCAGTGAGGCAAGCGTTGCAGAGTCATTGCCTGATGATGTTGAAAATATGGGAGCAAACGGTAATACGCAAGTCACTGGGATCATTCTGAAAATTTTGGGTGATTGTTGGGTAGAGATAAAAAATGAAGATAAAAAAATTATCGTTTCTAATATTCTTGCCGCAGGTGATCAATATTTCGTTCCTGATAGCCCGGGCTTAACGATGTCGATTGGAAATGCATCTAATATTGAGATTATGGTTGAGGGACGCACGCTCCAGCCTTTGGGAAAATCGGGTGATGTTCGACGCGATATACCGCTCAACACCGCTTATTTGAAAACTTTAGAATTTCAGAGCGAAGACGATGATACGATGAGCGTAGAGCCATAACGTATTTCAGCATTTCTCAATTGTTTTTATTATAAAAAACCGCTATATCCCTTACTGAAATTACAGGAATTACACTATGTCTATGCATGAAAAACTTTCTACGCTTTGTAATCGCCATGAAGAATTGGCATCTTTGATGTCTGCGGGTGGTCTAAGCGGTGATGAGTTTACAAAACTTTCTATGGAATATGCGGAGCTTAGTCCGATTGTAGAGGCAATTCAGGCGCTTAACAGTGTGGAGCAAGAGCAAGAAGATTTAAAGGAAATGCTAAGCGATCCTGAGATGAAGGCCATAGCCGAAGAAGAGCTGCGCGCGTTGAGTGCAAAGATCCCTGAGCTTGAAAAACAAATCCGCACCGCCCTTATTCCAAAAGACGAAGCCGATACCAAAAATGCAATACTTGAGATACGCGCCGGCACGGGTGGTGATGAAGCGGCTTTATTTTCTGCAGATTTGCTTGGTATGTATAAGGGGTACGCGGCCAAAATGGGTTGGAAGTTTGAAGTGATGGAAGCCTCTGAAAATGATATTGGCGGCCTGAAGGATGTTGTTGCGCAGGTCACGGGCAATAATGTTTTTGCAAAGCTTAAATATGAATCAGGTGTGCATCGCGTTCAACGTGTTCCAAAGACGGAAACCCAAGGGCGCGTTCATACATCCGCTGCCACCGTTGCCGTTCTGCCCGAGGCGGAAGAGGTCGACGTTAATATTGAAACAAAAGATCTGCGCATTGATACTTATCGTTCACAAGGAGCGGGGGGGCAGCACGTTAATACAACGGATAGTGCCGTACGTATCACGCATATCCCCACAGGCGTTGTTGTTGAAATGCAGGAAGAGCGATCACAGCATAAAAACCGCGCCAAAGCGATGAATGTTTTAAGAACGCGAATCTATGATTTACAACGTCAACAACTTGCCGATGTCCGCGCCGAAGATCGTAAATCTCAGGTCGGGTCTGGTGATAGGTCAGAGCGCATTCGTACCTATAACTTCCCGCAAGGGCGCCTAACCGATCATCGAATCAATCTTACACTTTATAAGCTTGATGATGTGGTGCGCGGTGAGGCGCTTCACGAGGTCATTGATGCCCTGATCGCGGAGCATCAAGCCGAAGAATTGGCACGTCTGGAATCATAAATGCTCAAGGCGTTATATAAAGAGCTTTTAACTGCTTTTCAAAACAATGGCATTGATACGCCCGAACTGGACGCACGTTATATTCTGCAAGAACGCTGTGCTATTGATTGGTCTGACCTGATCACAAATCCTGCTAAGCAGATTCCACAAAATCAAATTGATTTGGCTAAGAAAGATATGGCAGAGCGCCTGAGTGGTAAGCCATTATCGCGTATCTATGGCGCGCGTGAATTTTGGGGGGCTGCGTTTAAGGTCACGCAAGATACGCTTGATCCGCGTCCCGATACCGAAACGATTATTGATTTGGCTTTACAACGCTTCCCAATAGATTCGTCTTTAGATATTCTGGATTTAGGCACGGGAACGGGGTGTATTCTGATTGCTTTGTTACGTGAATTTAAAAATGCAAACGGTATTGGCGTTGATATTTCACAAGGCGCGATTGACTGCGCACGCCAAAATGCATTGCGTAATGATTGTGACGGTCGCACAGAATTCTTACATGGCTCTTGGTTGACCCCTGTGCTCGGTTCATTTGACCTGATTGTGTCGAATCCTCCCTATATTAAAAGCGCAGTGATTCCCGATTTATCTGCAGAAGTTAAGAATCATGACCCGATTCTTGCGCTTGATGGTGGAGCTGATGGTTTAACACCATATAAAATTATTTTTCCGCAGTTAAAAAGTGTCCTAAAAAATGATGGAATCGCACTCTTTGAAATTGGCTATGATCAAGAAAAGGATATTATGCGACTCGCGGAAGAATCTGGATTTGCGCAACGCATCGTACATCTGGATATAGCAGGTAATCCGCGGGTTGTGGAAATCTCTTGTGGGGATAAATGATTTTTTTTTATCGATACGGCTTGATTGGAAAATGCTAATCGCTGTACCTTGAAATTGTTCAACGCAACACGGTCACAATATGCGGTTGGCAAAATATAAAACGGTTACAACATATTGTGCCTGAAAATATAATTGAAAGTAAAAACGAGGTTGATTTATACCTGCAACTTAATGTGCGGTGTATGCATTGGCTATGTGCAAAAAAGTAAAACTATACGGATTTAGAAATGAGACACGGAACATCATCACCAAATAATAGAAGACAAAGAAACCGTAGTAATAATAACGGTGGTCGTCGTAATCCGCAGCAGCAACGTACACAAGTCTATGACAGTAATGGTCCGGATGTCCGTATCCGTGGCAATGCCCATCAAGTGGCTGAAAAATACCTCGCTTTGGCAAAAGACGCTACGTCCGTTGGTGATCGTATTGTTGCAGAGAATTATTTTCAGCATGCGGAACATTATATACGTCTTATCAATGAATTTAGCGGTAGCTTTGAGAATAAAAAATTATCAGGTGATAATCGTGATGAATTTGTTGCGGATGATGCAGGTAATAATAAGCACAATAAATCCGAGGAAGACGACCTATCCCTTCCTGCGAGTATTATTGGCGCGGAAGTGACTTCAAAATCTTCTTCTGCAAAAGTTGAAGAAGAGGCGTAAAGCTTTCAATCATAAAAATATTTTTTAGGCAGCCTGTTTACCGGCTGTCTTTTTTTTTGATTAAAGTCATAGATAAAGCGCATAATAATATGTGATGATAGCGGCGATGTAATCTATATATTTCAAAAGGTGGCTCATTATGAATTTCGATAAAATGACTGAGAAAACAAAAAGTTTTTTACAGGAGGCACAAACACTTGCTGTACGCTATGGGCATCAATCATTAGAGCCTGAGCATCTTTTGAAAGTCATGTTGGATGATCCCGATGGCTTGGTGATGAAGCTTGTGCGTACCTGTGAAGGGGATTACCCCAAGTTAAAAGAATCCATCGAGCGCGCGATTACAAAATTCCCCGTTGTAGAGGGAAGCGGTGCGGGGCAATTGCGCCTGTCAGGGGATCTAGCCAAAATTTTTGCAAATGCGGAGGACCTTTCTGCAAAATCAGGTGATCGTTTTATTACAAGTGAGCGAGTTTTACAGGCCATGAGTATGGCGAAGAAAACAAATCTTTCTGAATATTTGGATAATGCCAAAATTACTGATACGCGCCTTAATCAGGCCATTAATGATATGCGTAAAGGGCGCACCGCTGATTCTGCAGGCGCGGAAGATCAATTTGATGCGCTTAATAAATATGCCCGTGATTTAACTGAGGCTGCGCGTAATGGTAAAATGGATCCAATTATCGGCCGTGACGAAGAAATCCGCCGCACAATTCAGGTGCTTGCCCGCCGTACGAAAAACAATCCCGTTTTGATTGGTGAGCCCGGTGTAGGTAAAACCGCGATTATCGAGGGGCTTGCGCAACGCATTGTGAATGGTGACGTGCCTGAGGCGCTTAAAGATAAAAAACTTATGTCCTTGGATTTAGGAGCGCTTCTTGCGGGTGCAAAATATCGCGGTGAATTTGAAGAGCGTCTGAAATCCGTTATTGATGAAATTTCAAGCGCAGAAGGGCAAATTATCCTTTTTCTTGATGAGCTGCACACCCTTGTCGGTGCGGGTAAAACAGATGGGGCAATGGATGCTTCTAATATGCTCAAACCCGCTCTGGCACGTGGGGAGCTACATATGGTTGGCGCAACAACATTGGATGAATATAAAAAACATATTGAAAAAGATGCTGCCCTTGCGCGTCGTTTCCAAACCGTATTTGTTAGCGAGCCAACGGTAGAGGATACCATCTCTATCTTGCGTGGACTAAAGGAAAAATACGAATTGCATCATGGTGTACGCATCACAGATGCTGCTATTGTGGCGGCCTCAACCCTTTCTAATCGCTATATTACTGATCGTTTTTTACCTGATAAGGCGATTGATCTTATCGATGAGGCATCATCACGTTTGCGCATGCAGGTGGATAGCAAGCCCGAGGAAATAGATGAGCTTGATCGCCGTATTATCCAGTTAAAAATTGAACGCGAGGCTCTGAAGAAGGAAAAAGATAAGGGGTCAAAAGAGCGTCTTGAAAAGCTTGAGGTTGAGCTAGACGAGTTAGAGCGCAAATCCGCGGATTTAACAGGCCAATGGAGGGCAGAAAAAGAAAAGCTTAATGTCGGTCAACGCTTTACTGAAAGTCTTGATAAGGCACGTATGGAGTTAGAGCAGGCGGAGCGTGCAGGAAATTGGGCTAAAGCCAGTGAGCTAAAATATTCAACTATTCCAGATCTTGAATCAAAGATCAGTGACGTCGCGCAACATGCGGATAAAAACCTGATTAATGAGGAAGTTTCCGCCGATGATATTGCCTATATTGTTGGGAAGTGGACAGGTATTCCCGTTGATAAAATGTTAGAGGGGGAGCGAGAAAAGCTCTTGGCGATGGAGGGGACATTGCGTGAGCGTGTTGTCGGTCAAGATGAGGCCATCACCGCGGTTTCCAATGCAATACGCCGTTCGCGTGCGGGGCTTCAAGATTCGCGCCGTCCGATTGGTTCATACCTTTTTCTAGGGCCAACGGGGGTTGGTAAGACTGAGCTGACTAAGACTTTAGCAGAATTTATGTTTGATGATGATAGCGCGATTGTGCGCCTTGATATGTCCGAATATATGGAGAAACACTCCGTTTCACGTATGATTGGCGCTCCTCCGGGATATGTTGGCTATGAAGAAGGGGGAGCATTGACCGAAAGCGTGCGTCGTCGCCCTTATCAAGTCGTTTTATTTGACGAAGTTGAAAAGGCGCATCCCGACGTGTTTAACGTCCTTTTACAGGTATTGGACGACGGGCGTTTAACGGATGGGCAGGGGCGTACCGTTGATTTTAGCAATACCGTTTTGATTATGACCTCTAATTTGGGGAGCGAATATCTGGCACATCTGAGTGACGGACAAACGGTTGATGATGTCCGAGATAATGTCATGGAGGCTGTACGTCAGCATTTTCGCCCGGAATTTTTGAACCGTATTGATGAAATATTGCTCTTCTCTCGCCTTAGCCGTGAAAATATTACGGGGATTGTTGATATTCAACTTGGATATTTACATAAATTATTAGAAGCGCAACATATTGGCCTGACTTTATCAGATGAAGCGAAAATATGGTTAGCGGATAAGGGGTATGACCCTGTTTATGGTGCGCGGCCGCTGAAACGTGTGATACAAACACAACTACAAAATAAATTGGCGGAGCTTATCTTATCAGGCGAAGTGCAAGGTGAGTCTCTTGTGCATACATCCGTTAAAGATGGTGCGCTTGAATTTCTTATCGAAGTAGATGGAGCAAAAAAGTCTGTGGCTTAATTATTGAAAATGCCTGTCGTCTGATTGTTTTAATTCCCGAAAATAGGTATCGTTACGTATATTACGATTCTTTTTTTCGAGGCTTTTTTCATGCGTTTATTTAATAAAATATCTGTTATTTCATCTTTATTGATTTTAGGGGGCTGTGCTTATGCTGTTGAGTCTTCAAATCAGGATATAACATTTATGACCCCCGGCGCAGAAAATGCCAAATGTTATGTCATGGTCGATAAGTTGAAATATCAAGTCTACCCGCCACAAACAATTAATATTAAAAAGCATGATGGTGATATGTTGATAACCTGTCATGCCCCGGGAAACCGCACCGTTGAAATGGTTGTGGAGCCGGAGTTTTCAAAACGCGCTATTTGGGGAACACCTGCTGGAATGGCTTGGGATTATGCGTCTCAATCTCTCTTTTATTATCCATCCGTGATTGCTGTTGATTTTTCTCAAGAAATGTTAAAAGCGAATAAGCTTCCTGCTCATAATAATAGCGATATTCGCCAGCCTGAAAGCTATGATTTGGAGGAATTCTTACCTGCAGATCCAAAACTCAATTCTGATAAAGATAAGATCAAAACGCCGCTTATGCACCGTGATGACCCGATGTCAGACACAACAGCAGAACAGATAAATATTGAAGATCGAGGTTATAATGAAAATATTGGCGGAAAAGGTGATCTTCAATCTGTGCTGCATGAATTAACAAATAATGCACCGAAGGAAGAGCCGGCAGCACAAGTGGAATTGCCTGCGCGACAAGATGCCATATCTGAACCTGTCTCTATTTATCCCGGTCAATAAATTACGAGAGAGGCTCATCCCCTTATGTCCATGAATCAAAAAGCCTATTTTTTTTGTGGAATAGGGGGCAGCGGTATGATGCCTCTGGCCGTGTTGTTAAAAAAACGCGGTGTGGATGTCTGTGGCTCTGATCGTTCTTATGACCAAGGTAAAACCGCGGATAAATTTAAAGCATTGCAAGATATTGGCATTATCCTTTACCCACAAAACGCGGTAGGCATTACGAATAAGGTAGGAAGACTTGTCGTTTCAAGCGCCATAGAACCAACAATCCCCGATGTTAAGGCCGCCATTGAACAAGATATTGAAATTATTAAGCGCGGTACTTTGCTCGCTGAGCTATTTAATGTCTCAAAAACAAAAATAGCGATTGCAGGGACGAGTGGTAAATCAACGGTAACTGGCATGATTGGTACAATATTGGTTGAGTGTGGCCTTGATCCTACTATTGTTAATGGCGGTGAAATACGTAATCTTCGCCAAAATAAGGATGATAAATTCTCCAATATCCGCAGTGGCCAGTCTGATGTTTTTATCGCTGAAATGGATGAAAGTGATGGCTCTATTGCACATTATAATCCAAATATTGCAGTCATAAATAATATTGCTCTCGACCATATGAGTATGGAGGAGTTAGAGCGCCTTTTTGGTGACTATATTGCCCGTACGCAAGATTATATTGTTGCAAATATGGATCAACCAAGGGTCAATGCTTTATGTAATGCGCGGGCAAAAGTTGCTATAATTGGCTATTCTTTGCGTGATAATAAAGCTGATTTATATGCCTATAATTTATCGCCACACATACGGGGAATGAATTTCGACCTAATGTATCGCGGTGCATCTTCACCCGTATCCTTAAATATTCTGGGTAAGCATAATGTTGAAAATGCTTTGGCGGCTTTAGGCGCTAGCCTTGCAAGCGGGCTTAGGTTAGAAGATAGCATCGCTGCACTGTCTAAATTTAACGGTATTCATCGCCGCATGGAATTGATTGGCACATCGAAAAATGGGGTCACTATTTATGATGATTTTGGTCATAACCCGGATAAAATCTCCGCAAGCCTGCAATCCTTAAAGGCCTTTGACGGGCGGTTAATTGTCATGTTCCAACCTCATGGCTTTGGCCCGTTACGTCTTATGCGTCGTGAACTTGTTGATGCCTTTTCCAATCATATGGATGTGGATGATGTTTTGATTATGCCGGAGGTTTACTATGCGGGCGGCACGGTTGATCGCTCTGTCACGGCGCATCATTTGATTCAGGATTTACAAAAAGACGGTGTTCAGGCGCATTGGTTTGAAACACGCGATCAAATACCCGCATTTTTGAAAGATGTTGCGCGCGCAGGTGATCGCATTGTCATTATGGGCGCGCGCGACGATACGTTGCATCTTTTTGCTCATGATATCATATCAATGTTGTAAGAGAGGTGTTAGGGGGCTTATTTTGCCCCATAACGTTCTTCTAAAAATGCAAATATGGCACGCATGCCCGTATCCGCACCACCTTTTGGGCGCCCTGGCTTGCCAATATCTTCCCATGAATAGACATCCATGTGAATCCACTCAATCTCAGGCTCAATAAATTCCTTAAGGAAGAGGGCTGCAATGGTTGCGCCGGCTTTACCGCCAGTACTGCTTATATCTGCGACAGTGCTTTCCATTTCCTTACGATATGGTGTCCAGAGCGGAAGATTCCAAACAGGGTCCTGTACGGCATGTGTTTGTGATTGCTTTTGTATGGCTTGCGCCGTTTCTTCTGTATTTGAAAACAACCCCGGAAGCTCCAGCCCCAAGGCAATACGCGCTGCGCCTGTTAATGTTGCAAAATCAATGAGAAGCTCAGGCGATTCTTCGTAGGCATAGGTCAATGTGTCAGCCAGAACAAGGCGCCCTTCCGCATCAGTATTTCCAACTTCAACGGTAATGCCCTTGCGGCTGTTTAAAACATCAGAAGGGCGATAGGCATCACCGGAAATTGAATTTTCAACAGCCGGAATAAGGACACGTAATGATACAGGTAAATCAAGGCTCATAATCAGATGCGCCAAACCTAAAACATGCGCAGATCCGCCCATATCTTTTTTCATAGTCAGCATGAATTGCGATGGTTTAATATCAAGTCCGCCAGTATCAAAACACACGCCCTTACCAACCAGTGTGATGCT
>CAXBFT010000030.1:0-14282 GCA_963974945.1 uncultured Alphaproteobacteria bacterium | reverse complement strand
AATTTGGGTGATTTGGGAGAGCGGGCGCAGTCCATGTTAACCGCAACAAAGGTAGAGCGCAGAGATGTGCTTTTAGACATTACAATGGCCTATGCACAGTTAAAAGACTTGATAGCGGCATTACCGGAAGATGACGGCACGACTTAACCCCCCTTCATTTCCTGCGCAAGATGCTTTATAAGTTTTATATAAATCTTATTTCAGTGAAGGAAAACCCTCTATGTCCATCGTTAAAAAAGCTGCCAAAACCAGTTTAGTTCTTTTCAGTGCCTTTGTTATTCTTTTGGTCTGTGGGGTTGGTTATGTGTATGTGAATATGGGGTCTTTGGCAAAACAATTAACGGAAAGCGTGGCTTCAACCGCATTGGGTGTTCCTGTGACCATTGGTAAAATGGATATATCATTAGATGAAAATAAGGTCGTGGTGAGTAATATTCTAATCTCAAACCCCGATGGTTATAAAAAAGAAAATGCTGTTTCAATTGATACTGTTACTGTAGCGGCTGAAAGCTTCTCTAAGACATTATTGAGTTTTGCCCGCGTTGAAGTGGATGGCACAAATGTCAATTTAGAAGTTAATCAAAACGGTACAAATCTTGGTGATTTACAAGCGAATATTGCCAAAATACAGGGGCAATCGCAGGATAAAAAAATGGCCACCGATATGAAGGTGATCGTAAAGAAATTTTCCCTTACAAAAGCGCAGCTCAACCCATCTATAACCTTGTTGGATAAGGATTTGGCCTTCATCACTGTGCCTGACGTTATCTTAAATGATATTGGCAAGAAGGAAAATGGTATATTGGCGCAAGAGGCTGTTGCACAAATCATGGGCGCGACATTGTCGCAATTCAACAGAGCCGCCAATGGTGCAGGTTTCCTGGAGGGCTTGCCCCTTGATCTGCTCAATCAAATGGGTGTCAGTACCGTTGATGTCTTTCAAAAGAACCTAAAAGAAAGCTTTGATAAAGAAGTTGAGGGCTTTAAAAAAGGTGTTGATGGACTAAAGGGGCTGTTTGAATAAAGGCTCTTTATTCGGTGGATCTTCTTAACCTATTGTTATATATTATATATTACATTTTTCTTGATTTTCCATAAAATATTATATACTTTAGTTTACATATTAAACGTGTGTGTGGGGAGGGACAGGAGCAAAATACGCTCCTGTTCTTTTATGCGTGAAACTTATCCAAAACTGCTGTATAGAGTTGTGCATGTCTTTAGCCATTGAAACATTATTATGCGCCGCGCGCGACAATAACCTGCTGCAAGCGGAGCAATCCGCCCTGTTCTTGAATGCGCAATATCATTTGGATTTAGATTGCTTCGCAAAGGGCGATATTCTTTGCCAACAATATTTCAAACCTTATTATGATGTGCTGCAAGCAAAGGGCTTTACCATATGTGCCGATATTGAGGTTACCGCGCAGTCAAAAGATTTTGTATTCTTGTCTTTGCCAAAAAATATGATAGAGGCGCATTTCCTAATTGCGCAAGGTCTGCTCGCATTAAAATGTGGCGGTATGATCCTCTGCGCGGCAGAAAATAAAACAGGTGGTTCGCGTTTACAAAAAATGCTTAGCTCTTTTGACGTTAGCGATATAGCGCATGAATCGCGCAATAAATGTCGCGCTGTCTGGGGGCGGGTCGGAAATCTTAATATGGAGGCCGTGCAAAAAGCACTGGATGCCGGGCAGCGGCAAGCGATCTTAGACGGGCGTTTTCAATCACAACCGGGCATATTTGGTTGGGATAAAGTTGATAAAGGTTCGGATATTCTCACGCGTTTTATCTCAAAGGATATGAAGGGAAAGGGCGCAGATTTTGGCTGTGGCTATGGTTATTTATCAGAGTTTATTCTCTCTCATTGTCGCAAAGTAAAGCGTATAAGCTGCATTGATGCTGATTATCGCGCCATTGAATTATGCCGCAAAAATCTATCACGCTTTGAGGTTGATACGCCCTGTTATTGGGCCGATCTATCCACGCCGCATCCTGATTTACGCAATCTTGATTTTATCGTAATGAACCCGCCCTTCCATGAGGGAAAAAAACAAGACCTTGAACTTGGGAAAGCCTTTATTCAAAGCGCACATCAATCCTTGCGCCGCGGCGGGCGTTTATGGATGGTTTCCAATGCACATCTGCCTTACGAGAATATCGTGCAGGATCTATTTTTTGAATGCACAAAACATCATGAGGGGCAGGGCTTTAAAGTATTTGAAGGCCTTAAATAGCTGTTATTCCTGATTGCCACGAACCGGAAGAACAGGCTCTGAAATATCTGAATGTTGAACCCTTGGCGGTGGTTGCTCTGTCTGTTCCGGTGCGGTTCGATCGGATGGGTGCTGCGCCATTTTTTCATCAATTTTTTGTTCCAGTCTTTCTTCCAGACGAGCAGCCAACTTTTCTGCCATTTTTTCTTCCAAAGAATCCATCTGCGTTTGTTTTTCTTCTTCTGTATCATTGGAACTGGCAATACGCTCACGCGCGGCGGCATCTTCTGCGGCAAGTTCGGCCTGAAATGCCTTGTCAATTTTGATGTTTTTGAGTTTTTGTGCAGGATCATATCCAGCTGATTCTATCTCATCATCTTCCGAAGGAATGGCGCGCCCTTCTAGTTTTGCGACTTGCTTACTGATGTTTGTAATCAGTTTTTCATCATGCATCGCCTTGGCATTTAACCCTGTTTCCCGCGCCACCATGTAATAGATAGAATCTGTGCTCAGGTCTTGATTAGCGCCATGGTTCAAAACATGATAAGCCATGGCAGCATCTGTTGTAATAATTGATTTATCTGGTTGATTTCGTTTACGCATATGCTCTTCAGTAAGCTGTACGATCAACATTAAATCTTCATCCGTTAGCTTGATTTTATGGTGTTTTTCAAGTCCCGGGCGCAACGCCTTCATAATTGCGTATGTTTCTTCGATACTTGGTACTTTCAGGAAGACTTTTTGAAAACGACGATCCATCGCGGGGTCTTCGGCAACATACATACGAAACTCATCCAATGTTGTCGCGGCAACAACCATAAGGTCACCCGCGGTCAAATACGGTTTCATTGTATCTGCCAGACCAGCATATGAACTTCCCACACAATTGGGCATAAGCTGGTGAAATTCATCAATAAAGATAATATATCTAGGCTCATCAGGATTGTGATAGCGTTCGGACACCCCGCGGCAAAGCGGCAAGAAACGATCCTGAAACTCTGCGCGGGTGGTTGTTCCCGATGCCATGCGCGCGAGGTCAACTTCAAGAACGCGTGAGTTTTTTAGATAATCAGGCACATCGCCTTTGACAATTTGTTGGGCAAGGCCCACAACTGCCGCTGTTTTACCAACCCCCGCAGGCGCAAGGAAGGCCACGTTTTTACGACCTTTTTGCAGCAAGATCAGAATCGCATCTTTAATTTCTTTATCACGACCTGTAATCGGACCATATCGTCCCTCACGCTCTAATTGTGTGAAATCGGTGCAATAGGAACGGATAAGATTTTCAAATTTCTCATCAGATATAAGGTAATCCCATACTTTTTCGGTCATGGCGTGCTTTCATTCTCACTTATAAATTCATATTAATATAATACGCTAAGATCATAGCGTATTCCAGAGTAACCTGCCTTTATTAACCAGAGCTTAAAGCGTTTTAAAAAACTTGCTGGAAATTCCTTGCGCATAGAGCGCTGCGGTGAGGTCACCATAAAGGATGCAGTTTGCCATTTCACTTTTAACCGCCTCTTTCGGGTGATAACCAATGCCAAGCCCTGCACGTTTGAGCATAGGCAGGTCATTTGCCCCGTCGCCAATGGTCAGACAGTCTTCTTCCTTCAATGTCAAATCCTTCATATAATGTTCAAGGAAATCAACCTTTGCGTATTTATCCAAGATTGGTGGAATGACTTCACCCGTCAGGGATTCGCCGTTAATCTCTAATGTGTTGCCATGATTAAAATTAAAACCGCAGCGCTCTGCAATAGCGCCTGTGAAAAAGGTAAAGCCGCCCGAGACAAGAACACACGCCGCGCCTGATTTACGCATCGTTGCGACAAAGACTTCTGCACCTTCGCTCAGCTTGGTTTCTTGTAATGTGGCCTCAAGCGCCGTTGTTTTTAATCCTTTAAGCAAGCCCACGCGCTCTTTCAATGCGGCATGGAAATCAAGTTTGCCTTCCATGGCAAGCGTCGTAATCTCTGCGATCTGATCCTTAATTCCTGCATATTCCGCAAGCTCATCCAATGTCTCGCTTGTCGCGATTGTGGAATCCATATCCGCCAATAGAAGTTTCTTGCGGCGGTTTTCATTTTTGGTGATAAAAAAATCAATAGCGAATGGGGCGAGGGTCTCTCGCAGATGTTCTATCATGGAAAATTGCGCGCCACCTGATAGCGTCGCTTCGCCGGCCTTACCCTTATCCAGCCATATAATCTTGCTCGTAAAATGCAGATTATAATGCTCAATAATTGTAGCAATTGTTTTAAAATGTTTTTCTGTAACCGGATTATTTTTATCCGAAGCAACCAATGTCAGAACATAACTCATTTTATAAAGGATACCTTGCCTTAAATTTTTACTTTTTAAAGAATAATACTTGTCATTGCATTCTAAAGTCCTTAACGCTAGTCTCAAGTAGATAACAAGCATTTATCATAACAGAAACTCTTATAGTATCATATACGGTGAAATCAATGGAAAAGCCCTCAATCAAACCTAAAAACCCTAATTTTTCTTCTGGCCCATGTTCAAAACGCCCGGGTTGGAGCTTTGATAAGTTTGATCAGTCGGTTTTGGGGCGCTCTCATCGCGCCGGTCCTTTAAAGGCAAAGTTAAAAGAGGTGATAGAGCTTCACCGTACATTGCTTGGCATTCCCGCTGATTACAAAATTGGAATTGTGCCGGCTTCTGATACCGGTGCATTTGAAATGGCGATGTGGAATATGCTTGGCGCACGCGGCGTTGACGTTTTCTCATGGGAAAGCTTTTCTGACGGTTGGTTGAAAGACATTGTAAACCACCTCAAAATTACAGATGTAAAATCCTACACCGAAGATTATGGCGATTTGCCTGATATGACACAGGCCGATCCTGCACGTGATTGTGTGTTTGTTTGGAACGGCACAACCAGCGGCGTACGCGTTCCTAATGGTAATTGGATTTCAAGCAGCCGCGAAGGTTTAACCCTTTGTGATGCGACATCGGCGGTGTTTGCTTATGATATGCCATGGGATAAATTGGATGTGACCACATGGTCATGGCAGAAAGTTTTAGGTGGTGAGGGCGCGCATGGTATGATTGTTCTTTCGCCACGCGCGGTTGAGCGTTTGGAAAGTTTCAAACCTGAAAACCGTCCTTTGCCAAAAATCTTCCGTATGACCAAAGGCGGGAAATTGATTGATGGTATTTTCGTGGGTGAAACTATTAATACACCATCTATGATTGCGGTGGAGGATTGCCTTGATGCCCTAAATTGGGTTGATCATATTGGCGGTTTACCTGCGGCAATGCGTCGTTCGCAAATCAATTACGAAACGCTTCAAAAATGGGTGGAAAAAACCGATTGGGTTGGTTTTCTGGCTGAAAATGAGGCGGAGCGCTCAACAACATCTGTATGCTTAAAAATCACAGATAGCTGGTTCAGCGCGCTTCCGGATGAGGAAAAAATGCCCTTCATTAAGGCCATGACAAAATTGCTCGACCAAGAAGGTGCGGCCTATGATATTGCCGGTTATCGCGATGCCCCTGCGGGACTTCGGATTTGGTGTGGTGCAACGGTGTCCATGACAAATCTTGAAGAGCTTTGCCCTTGGCTTGATTGGGCTTATGCAACGGCAAAGGCCGCGGCACAAGGACAGGTGGCAGCTTAAATAATATGCCATTGCTTGCATTTTTTTTTGGTGCAAGCAATGGGTTTTATTTGCATGTTTTATTGTCTTAAAAAGAAAAAACAGTTTTTTAAAATAGTTTAAAGAGTGTTTACGCCTTATCTCTGAGACATATTTAGAGCAACGCCTAATAATTTTATAATTCATCTTGAAAGTCTGTAAATTATAGAATATTACTAGCTCCCATAAAATAATAATGACTGTCGTATATGTCTGAATTTTATAAGGGCCCTTAGCTCAGCTGGGAGAGCGCGTCGCTGGCAGCGACGAGGTCAGCGGTTCGATCCCGCTAGGGTCCACCATTTATCTTCTTCCGAAATTTATTTTATCATGCCGATCATTTTTGCGTGGGCGATTAGGATAAAATCACTTTTCTGAATGTAATAGAAACGCGTCTCTGACGTTCCAGCTTTACCCCATCAACAATATCCGATTTTCTGGCGGGGATTGCATGCTGCCACTTATAACGCGCTTCACTCGATAAAACGATTAAACTACATTTTTCCAAAAAAACATTATGCTTTTTCTTCCCAGAAGTAAGTTGCATAACAACATCGGAACCAAGGCTCAAAGAGACAATCACACCATCAAAACAAGGAACACAATCAATATGCGCCGATATGCCTTGAGCGGGCAGATACTCATTAATAATAGCCTGATCGGGTTTTTGTTTAAATATTCCATCCGTGAATAATCTTTCTTGTAAATCGCCTAGCCATTGCGGCAGCTCACCTAAATAGCTATCAGGCAGAATATTACGCGCTTTATAATCGTATTTATAGCCATAATGCTGAACGCGGCGTTTAAGGTCCGTTAGCCATGACTGCACATCAATAATAGATAAAAGAGCATCATGCTCACTTTCAGAAATGAAATTTGGAATATAGAGTAAACCATCTATATCAGGTACTACTGGCTTTTTGATTTCAAAGAGTTGATCCATTATTTGTCCTTCATAAACACGTTTGTCACAAAGCGCTTATGATCTTTGATCGCACTTTCATCATCAAGTGTATTGATATGAGAATACCCGCGAAAAACTATTGGGTCAAAAGGATAGGTTTCTGTAATGCTATATCCTGCAAAATTTGCTGCATCTTTAAAGCGAAAAACTCCATCATAATAAGGCGCATCAACCGCAGTAATCAAAATTTTACCGCCAGCACATAAATAGTCATTAGCATTTTCAAGAAATTTTCTAATCATGATGTGGTTAGGGTTCTGTCCGTATTTAGGATCACGACTGCCGACATTCGGAAATTGGAAAATAATGGTATTATATTGACGTGTTGCAAGTCGATCATTTAAACGGGTTGCATCAACACCGTGGTAGACCGTTGCGCCATGACAATGTAAAATCGTGGCATTATCTTTTGTTTCATCTGATATGTCTTTTTGTTTTTCAAACGTCGTTGCCGTCATGGATGTAATACCACCGGGTAAAGATAAGAGGCTTTTTGCAAAACTCAAGTTTCCTTCTCCAACAAACAGAGTTTCTTCTAGGTTTTGCCAAGGCGCTAATCTGGACAATGAAACAGATTTTACGGTACTGAATATAGTATCAAACATAATGATCTCCTTAATTTTAGGCATAAAAAAACCGCCTCAGACAGAGCTGTGGCGTTTATGTTGATTATATTCCTATATTTTAGTGAGTTGTGTCAAACATCTTTTAAATTCTTGTTCCCACTCCTCCAAAACCTCAAATAATCGGTTCGAGGTATCACCTGATACCTCCACCATTATATTTCTTTTGCAATTTATTTTATCACAATAAGAATCTAACTTTGGGCGATTAAGATAAAATTACGTTCTTGAATGTAACAGAAATGCGCCTTTATGGTTTCATGAAAGATGAAAAGCACATCGTGGCATCTGACGAATATAGGAGGGGGGAGAGAATAATTATTTTGACAATATTTGAAAACTCCAATACATCTGAAAGCCTGTTTGGATGCAATCAGGCATCCTGCCTAAACAAGACAAAATTAGGAGTTCAATATGCCAAAAGTCTTAATCAGCGATAAGCTGGACCCACTTGCAGTGGATATTTTTAAACAAAACGGTGTTGAAGTTGATTTCAAACCCGGCCTTTCCCCCGAAGAACAGCTTGCCATTATTGATCAGTATGACGGAATTGCAATACGCTCCGAAACAACTGTGACGGCAGAAATGATTGCCAAAGGCACAAAGCTTAAAGTGATTGGTCGCGCCGGTATTGGTGTTGATAATGTTGATATTCCTGCGGCGACGGCCAATGGGGTTGTTGTGATGAATACGCCATTTGGGAATTCTATTACAACGGCGGAACATGCGATTGCGATGATGATGTCTTTGGCACGCCAAATTCCACAAGCCAATGAAAGCACGCATGCGGGCAAATGGGAAAAGAAACGCTTTATGGGCGCGGAAGTTTACAATAAAACTTGCGGCGTTATCGGGTGCGGTAATATTGGTTCAATCGCGGCGGATCGCGCGCTTGGCCTTCGCATGAAAGTGGTCGCATATGACCCCTTCTTAACAGAAGAGCGCGCAGCCGAAATTGGTGTTGAAAAAGTTGAGTTGGATGATCTTTTTGCTCGCGCTGACTTCATCACAATTCATGTCCCCAAAAACAAGCATACAGCAGGTTTGATCAATAAACAAAATCTTGCCAAAATGAAAGACGGCGTTCGCATTATTAACTGTGCGCGCGGTGGTATTATCGTTGAGGCGGATCTTAAAGATGCCCTTGATTCAGGTAAAGTTGCGGGTGCGGCATTGGACGTATTCGAAGTTGAGCCGGCAAAAGAAAACATTCTTTTCGGGCATGATAAAGTGATTTGTACGCCTCACCTTGGCGCAGCGACAACTGAGGCGCAAGTGAATGTAGCGCTTCAAGTGGCTGAGCAAATGGCGGATTATTTGATGAATGGCGGTGTAACAAATGCGTTGAACATGCCTTCGATTTCTGCAGAAGATGCACCAAAGCTTAAGCCTTACTTGAAGTTGGCCGAGAAATTGGGTGAATTCGCTGGGCAAATCACTGACCATGCTATTGAAGCTATCGATATTGAATATTGTGGCACGATTACAGGCGTCAACACTGACCCCATCACCTCTACGTTGATTTCCCATCTTCTTGGTTCACAAATCGAGAGTGTGAACATGGTAAATGCATTGCAAGTGGCCGAAAGTCGCGGCATTACAATTAAGCAAAGCTATGATAATGATGGTAAAGAGTGGCGCTCAATGATCAATTTGATTGTTAAAACATCGGCGCGCACGCGCAATGTGACAGGAACGTTGTTCACTGGTAAAGAGCCACGCATTGTAAATATCGAAAGCGTTCCGATTGAGGTGGCTTTAACTGAAAACATGTTGTTTATCCGTAATAAGGATAAACCGGGCCTTATTGGTGGTTTGGGTACGATTTTGGCTGATGCCGGTCAAAACATTGCCGATTTCCGCCTTGGCCGCAAACGCAATGGCAATGATGCTATTTGTTTGGTGTCTTTGGATGGCCCGCTTTCGGATGAATTATTCGAAAAAGTGAAGGCTTTGCCACAAATTGAAAGCATAAAACGCTTGAAATTCTAAGGCTTCTTATAACAGGGCCTTCGGGGTATCTCGAAGGCTCTGTTATCCTGTATTAGTCTTTTTTAATTGATCTTGTGAAATTTGATTTTTAATCTTTAAATAGCGTTTACACGCGCCCTCTAATTCCTCTTGAAGCGTCTGCCCTGTTTGCCCTTGCTTTCCCTTTTGTTTTTTATTGATGATGTGATTGACTGTGCGTTGATGTGCAATAATAATTTGTAATACAAATTCATCCATCGCATTTACTTGGTTGAGGAAGTTAAGCATAATCGCCGCTAAATCTCCAATCAGGTCATATTTAAAAATACGCGCATTTGCTTTGATTTGCATGATGGGATAAATTAAATTCTCTAAGGACATCATTGAATATTCATTTGACGATTGTATCAATTGAATGGTTTTGTCTAGCTGATCTAGAAATTCACGCGCAATCGGATCAAAATCAATTGTATTTGTTTCAATAACTTTCTCTGCACGCTCAACGGCAAGAAGAGAGATTTCGCCTCGTCCTATTTTCTCTTCCAGAAGTTTTTTGTCACTTATAATATTAGCCGTTTTTGCAATGCGGTTTTCTGTTCCGTTGAAGTCTGAATTTTTTTTGCGGCGACGACTGGGGCCGATATAGTGATTGGTGACCACAAAATCTCTTGGGCTTTTGGTGATATGTTCGATGCGCTTTGCCATATCTTTTGCGGAAAAAGGTTTTACAATGAATTCTGTAACGCCGCTATCGCGTGCTTTGTCTATTCGGCTTTTATCAATAAAACCAGTCATCATAATGATGGGAATTGTACGGTTGGGGGATGATTTCTCTCGCCTTATTCTATTTGTAAGATCTATGCCATCGGCTTGTGGCATTTGCCAGTCTGTAATAATAAGGTCCGGCGCGTATCGCAGATATTGTTCATATGCTTGTATGCCATCTTTTGCGACACTGATTTTACCGACACCAAATGCCTTTAAAAGTTGCTCTGTTAATTGCCTCATTGGTGTGAGGTCTTCGACAACTAATATATGTAATGATGAAAAGTCTAGAGCCATGGCTTTTGGTTTTCTTTAAATTAATTCTTATGTGTTTGGTTACTTTCAAGTTTTTTCAATACGTTAGTGAATATCACTTTAGCGGCCTATTGCCGACTACATCAAAGAATATTCTAGTACTCATATTAGGGCTATTTTATTAAGAATTAGTTAGAAAGACAGCACAATATTTACAATGTTGGCTGTTGACATAATTATTTTGACAAATAGCCGCCCCATCTGTTATAAACTGCTCCAATATAAATATTAATAAATGGTTAAGAAAAAGAGCCGGGGTGATACGTGCTTCGTTTTTCTAAAGTTATTCACTGAGGGAGTTAGTACATGAGCAATTCAGAAAAAGGTGCAAACGCATCAAATCAAGATCAAGTCAAAGTTCAAAAAATTGATGGTGAGACGGTTGCCGCGAATGACGGTTCGACCGCTGAATTTGATCAGGATGTATCTATGGAAGAATTGCGCGATGCATTATCGCTTGATGGCGTTGTACCAACTGAGACTGAAGAGCAAGCCGAAAGTATTGAAGGCGAAGACTATAAGCAAATAGAAGAAGAGGCAAACGCGCAAGCCGTTGAAGCGCCCGCTGATGAAAACCTATCATCTGTCACCGAAATTGAGCCAGCTGCAGGCGAAACCGAAGTTGAGGCGCAAGAGCCGGTTCTTGAAACATCATCTGAAATTGCCGAAAATGATATAGCAACGAAATTAGCGGCCGTAGAGCCTGCCGCGGGTAATCAGGCACAAGGCGGAATTTCATCTGCTAGTGGTTATGGTTTCCAAAGTAGCTTTGATTCACAAGGTGTGATCGCATTGGCGGATGTTGGCCCGATTGATCCGACGGCTCTTGAATATGGTATAGAATTTAATCGCGACGAATATTTCTTTGATGATGAGCCGTTGCCTGCATTGAACCCAACGATTCAAGTTGAAGATCAGCAAGTTTATGAAGATGGTTCAGTTCAGGTTTTGGCAACGGCTTCGGCTGACTCTGCGAATGGCAGCTTAACAATTACAATTTCAGGTATTCCGGCAGGTTGGACAGTTTCTGACGAAGCCTATGACGCGGCCAGTGTTTTAATTGGTACAGGCGTTTTTAATGCAGCGACAGGGACATGGACATTAACATTACCTGCGGGCGTTAATTATGATGGAGGTCCAATTTTTACGCCTCCTGCAGATAGCGATGTTGACGCGCTTAATCTTGTTTTCAGTGTATCTGAAACTGATGCGACAACAGGGCAGAGTGGCTCTGCGACTGGTGGATTTGAAATTATTGTTGATGCGGTTGCAGATGCACCCGATGTTGATGCAAAAGATGATAGTGGCCTTGAAGGCGCGACATTAAATATTGATGTTTCTGCACTGACCGGTGAAGAATTTAATAACGGTGCGGGCGCAGATGATGGATCTGAAAGCATTACGCATTATGAAATTTCAGGTGTTCTTGCCGGCTTTACCTTGTCTGCGGGCGTTGAAACGGCTCCGGGTTCTGGTGTTTATACACTGACACCTGCGGAAATTGTTGGTTTAACAATTACACCAACTGACCCTAATTTCTCAGGCTCAATCAATTTAACAGCGACAGTGTTCACAACCGAATCTCCTGTTACTGATGGTGAATTTGATCTGACCAATAATGATAATATTGCAAGTGACCCAATGGTTTTGACATGGGCACCCGTTGCCGATGCACCGAAATTGGTTGTTGATGATGCACAGGTTAAAGAAGACTCATCTGTATTTGTTCCTGTCTCAGCGGAACTTACTGATACAGATGGTTCAGAATATTTGACTTTGACTGTTGAAGGCATCCCTGCTAGCTGGGGTTTTGTTGGAATAAATTGGGTTTTAGTTGCACCTGAAACATATGAAATAACCGTTCCTGCTGGCCTTAATTATAATGGCGGCTTTACACTTACTCCACCTGCGGACAGCGATATTGACCTTACAAATATTAAAATAACGGCAACATCAACAGAAATTGTGAATAATGATAGTGCCTCATTATCTGAAAACATCGATGTGATCGTTGACGCAGTTTCAGATGAGCCAACAGTTGATGGTATTGATAATTCAGGAGCAAAAGGCACGCCTTTATCTGTTGATATTACAGGCGCAGCCGGTGATGTTGACGGGTCTGAAACTGTTGCAAAATACGAAGTTTCTGGCGTCCCTGCGGGCTTTACCTTTAATCAAGGTACTGACATTGGCGGCGGCGTTTGGGAATTTACACCTGCGCAACTTGCCGGTTTAACGATTACGCCTCCTGCAAATTATGTTGGTGATTTTGACCTGAATGTTACGATTTTCACAAATGAAAATCCGATTGATGGTGAATTTGACACATCTGATAATACAATCACAAAAACCGACATCTTTAATCTTGAGTGGAAGCCAGTAGCGATCCCGCCATCTGTAAGCGTTAATAACGGCGTCGATGATGCGATTGTAAAAGAAGACAGCAGTGTAGACGTGCCGATCGTTGCGAATTTGGGCGCGGGCGGTTCAGGAAATGAAGTCCTAACCGTTACTGTGACCGGTATTGATGCATCATGGGGCTTTACTGCGCCAGTTGGGACATATACACCAGCGACAGGAACATGGACGATTACCATGCCTGCCGGTCAGAATCTTTCGACTGTCTTCACCTTCACACCACCAGCCGATAGCGATATTGATCTGTCTGGATTACAGGCAACGGCAAGCGCGTATGAAGTGTCAACAAACACAACCGCCAATGCAACGCCTGATGATTTCCAAATCATTGTTGATGCGGTTGCAGATGCACCCGATGTTGATGCAAAAGATGATAGCGGTCTTGAAGGCGTAACGCTTGATATTGATGTTTCTGCACTGACCGGTGAAGAATTTAATAACGGTGCGGGCGCAGATGATGGATCTGAAAGCATTACGCATTATGAAATTTCAGGTGTTCTTGCCGGCTTTACCTTGTCTGCGGGCGTTGAAACGGCTCCGGGTTCTGGTGTTTATACACTGACACCTGCGGAAATTGTTGGTTTAACAATTACACCAAATGATCCTAATTACTCTGGCGCACTTAATTTGAAGGTAACGGTTTTCACAACTGAAAACCCTGTATCAGATGGCGAAGTTGATTATACAGATAATAATAATTCTGACTTTGATCTTTTCACACTGACATGGTCACCGGTTATTGATATGCCAAGCATTAAAGTGAATAACGGCGTTGATAATGCAATTGTTAAAGAAGACGGTAGCATTGACGTGCCGATCACTGCAAAGCTTGGCTCTGATCCTGCGCCGAATGAGTATCTGACCGTAACTGTCACAGGAATTGACCCATCATGGGGCAGCTTTAGCGCAACTGAGGGAACATACACACCTGCGACAGGCACATGGACGGTCACGCTTCCTGCTGGCGTCGCCTTGAATGCGATGTTTACATTTGCGCCAAATGCGGATGAAGATTTTGACCTGACGGGTATGGTGGCAACAGTTGTTGCAACAGATCCTGATGCAGGTATTAGTGCAAATGCGAGTGATAACTTTAACGTGATTACCGACGCGGTTGCGGATATTCCAAATTTGGCTACAGGCAAAGCTCATGGTGAGGAGGGGACAACTATTCCTCTGACGATCACAACATCTGTCGATGATACGGACGGATCTGAAGTTATCGAAGTTATTAAAATTGGTAATGTGCCTGCGGGCGCGACATTGACTGCGGGTGTTTATAATGCAGTAGATGGCGTTTGGGAGCTGTCACCTGCTGACCTTGTCGGCTTGGGTATGATTG